>PWKY01000055.1 GCA_003560595.1 Thermoplasmata archaeon
CGTCAATGTGTAGTTTACCAAGACAGGTAACGGTTCATTTACTTCGACCTCCACCACTTCGTCACCGAACTCTACAGTATATATCCCGGGGTCTTCGAAGGTGTGATCGAACTCATGTTCTGCTCCTTCGTTAGCGGGGATTTCAAGTGTATAAACAGTATCGCCATCAACGATCACATCTACTTCGCCGTCTGTGTTTCCTTGGTTCTCCGCACTGACGTTTATGGTCACTTCCAGCGGTGCATCTCCTGTGATCGGATCAACATCAAGTATCAAATTATCGGGTATGAAAAACGCCTCATCCACCGTCACGACGACCTCCTCTTCATCGAAACGTACTTCATATGTACCAGGGTGTTCGAACGTATATTTGAAAGTCTCTTCGTGGTACTCAAATGGAGGCACATCAAGGGTATAGACGATCTGATCATCTATGTACACATCCTCACTGACGTTCGTACCGCCTATGTTCTCGGCACCTGCGGTAATATTCACTTCCAAAGGCTCGACACCCTCGACGGGTTCAACAGCTAGATGGTGATCTACCAACTCCCCTTGGGATACCATGACTTCGACATTTTGAGATGATATCTCAGGTTGCTCTTGACCTTCTAACCACGAAATGAACTCGATCTCATAGGTACCCTCTTCCCAACCCATGGTTTCTGTTCCCGGGATAGTTACTTCAAAGTATGAACCATCGGTGTTGATAAATTCAGGATCCTTATCTTTGTACACTTCCGTTCCATGATGGTCGTAAACGGTGAGCATAGAAACATAATCATCTACCTCAGGATTTAAGTCTCTTGTACGTACCTCTGGATATTCTTCAGATACGAACACACGTATATCTGTAGTGAAATCTTGACCCGTATATATCTCTGTAGGCGCACTCATATCCCCGTGCACAAGGTCTTTAACCGCCAGCTCATGATTCCAATGATCATCGGGGAATGGATATCCATCCCATCTTTCCAACTCCATGATCTTGATGGAATTGTCGAAAAGAGTTAGCTGGAACGGCCCCTGAGTGATCCAAGAGTGCTGGTACTCCGATTGGAATGAACGTATAGCATCGATCTCATCTTCTGATCTTCCCTCACTAATCGGTGTCGGGCCGCCTTGTAGATACGGTGGTATCCATCCTGCATCGGCCATGTTCTGTAGAGTGTTACCGAAGTCGATGGTCTGTTGTGGACACAACCAGTGTACCCAATTAGCACCTGGTATATTCGACCATTCGTAAACATCGTGTTCGGTATAATCTGAATCCGCTAGGTCTGTTTCACCCCTCAGGTGTGATACAGCTTCTAGTAACTGCCAAGGTACCTCCGGGATCTCGGCATAATAACTGGCGATCTTGTCATCATGTGGAGAAGTATAATCTCCATAGTAGGTGATCATCCCGTTCTCCTCGTCTATCTCAAGAGCGACGACATTCTGATGATAATATCTATTCGAATTACCCCATCCGGAATGAAAGTATTCCCCTCCTACCGCCCCCCAATCTTCACCGTAGGAAAGCTGTTTCGAAAATGCATGCCAGGCGACTATGTCTCTCAACGTGAATTCGTGACCCGAGTGCCATTTACCCAGGTGGTACTGGTAGGTGACTGCGCTAGCAGCCTTATCCCGCTGGACAAGGTCTGCACCTTCTTCTGTCTGTTCGTAGGTGTGACCACCCTGTATCCACTCTTGGCTCTGAACGTCGTAGAACCACGCCCCCTCTGGTATGGTCAAATTCCCAATCAGTGCCCCCTCCTCATCGAAGCTGTAGTTTTTACGGACCATCATATCTCCTCTCTCGAACCCATCATACTGGTCTGAGATACCTTCGGGCGCGATAAAGTCAGCCCGCATAGGCATAGTAGTACCCTTGCCCGGATGTGTATACGTAGCATAGTCCTGAGACATATGTTGCTGCGTTCGCATCAACAGATCCCCCTCTCCATCGATGGTGTTGAAAGCGATCCATAAAAGTATGCCAGAATCTAATATGCCAGGGGTGAAGGAACCGTCAACCGTCTTGATGGTCCTTGGCGAGAACACGTTCGACCATCCGTTTACCGATTCTGAAGCTACTTCTTTGACGTTGTTTTCATTATACACTACAACATCCATGGGTGAAGTCAGAAATACTCGCACACTCCGAGACATACCAACATCCGTTATGTGCCTTACGTACTCCCAGTACGTACCCTCATCAGGCAGTTTTCCCGACATCAGCGGTTCTGCGTATTCATCTATCAACGGCTGTGCATAGGGCTCGTCTCTAACATACCAATATCGCGTAGGGGGATAAAGCATATTACCACTACCTGGCATATAATCAAAATAATCCGTGTAGAAACTAACCGGTAATAAGTGTGGATAAGCTGTTAATTCGGGCCTTACCCACCCACCGGTATACCAACTCCATTCCATATCCGCCGGATCTGTGAACAGCCAGATATCGATCAGTGATCTATCACCATCGATCCTATCTACTTTGATATGACACTCTTCAAGAAGATCGGCGAACATATGGCCTATCTCATATCGTTCATCATCTATCCTTATCAAGCCCTTGGTTTCCACGTCCATCCAGTCTTTGCCCGGGGGCCGATACTGCCAGAATCCCGTTGGCGAATGCTCTGGACCTCTTAGATCTCCCTGTAGATCAGGATTGGTGATTTGTGCCTCCATGGCATCCTGTATCATCTCATATCCATATTCAAAATCATCTGGTGGCATCGGTGGGCGTAGACCATGTTCTTCCACGATTGGCAAAATATGTTCTTCATAGGTAGGATACACCGGACCTATGGATTCATACTGAGCGTATCCCTCATATATCTCTTCTACAATATACTGTCTATCGATGATCCAGTTGGTCGCATAACGAACTTCCTCTATGGAAAGAGGGTTGAATCGGAGGTCCTCAGGATCTCCATCACCTATAATATCCGTTTCTACACGGGACCCCTCGGTCCACGCCGGGTTGAAATACAAAGTATTGTAACTTTTGTAACTCTCCAACACCTCTAACTGAGCTTTCCATTCCTCATTCATCTCCTGGTATGTCGGGCCTTTTATCACATTCAGTAGTGCATCCAGATCACCTGTAACGGTGTCTGCTATACCCGTGTTTTGGTCATACCTCGTTTCGATCCTAATATTATCAACTTGCTTCCAATCGGACGTGAGTGATCTTTCTTCCACGAGTTCTTGCCCCTCTCCAGAGATACCCACTCCCGGTGAGCTGAACAGAAATACAATTACAAATAATACGCCGACCAACGCCTTCGATCTTTTACCCTTATCTATCCTTCTTTTCATATGCCCCACTCCTAGATCAAAGCGATCTTATCAGATAGTATAAATTACGGTTCGAGTCATATATATGCATAGCGGGAAAAAGTTTATATAGAACCTCCTACTAATTACTAAATAGAAATATTACAACATAAAGTTGTAAAGTAGAGGTGGTATAAATGGCTGAAGAAAAAAAAGAAGTAGAGGAAAAGGAAACAAAGAAAGTAGAAAAAAGGGAGCAAAAGGGCACAAAGGATCTTATGGAAAGACCGATGGATTGGATATCTGGCGATATCTTCCCGAAATCGTGGGTCGATCGGTCGATGTCTGAGATGGAGCGTATGATGGAAGAATTCGATCGAACGTTCGATAGGATGTTTGGAAGACCTATCATGCGCAGAGGCAGGCCTTCGTTCATACCCGAATTCAGAACACCGGCACTCGACATTCAGAACAAAGGCGACCATTACCTGGTAGAGGCTGAACTCCCCGGCATCGACAAGAAGAACATATCAGTAGAGCTGAAGGAAGATAGACTAACGCTCAAGGGAGAACATAAAGAAGAGACCAAGGAAGAGGGAGAGAACTACGTGAGACAAGAGAGGGGATACAGTTCTTTCTACAGAGAAATACCACTCCCTGACGATGTTAAGGAAGACGATGTAGATGCCACGCTCAAAAACGGTATACTGTCTATAAAGCTCCCGAAAACCGAAAAAGAGGAAAAGGAAGGTAAGAAGATCGAGATCAAATGAAGGTAAAACCCCTTCCTCCTTCTCTTATTTATCAATAGCGAGGAAAACATGACAAAAACAGAATTCGATGAGATACTGCAGTTATTGCAGAACCCTACAAGAAGGAAGATCCTTGAGATACTGACCAGGGAAGAACACTATCCCCTACAGCTTTCAAGGACTCTCAACACCAGCCAGCAGGCGGTTTCTAAACACCTAAAGAACATGGAAAAGATGGGGATAGTCGTATCGAAATCCTTAAAAAGTGAAAGGGGTGGACCGCCTACAAAGACTTACACACTTAACAGTGAATTTTCGGTCAGGATCGACGTAGGTCCGGCTCTTTTTGAGACCCAAGTTAACATAATGGATGAAGAAGATATTGAAGAGTATCGAGAATTGAAAGGTAAATTGGAGAAGTACGAAGACGAGGATTACCTTAAGAGTAAGATGAAGGTTATCCACGGGATCGAAGATGAGATCCAGGATATTGAAAGGAAAAGAAATATATTGTTGAGGATCAAAGAGAACACTTTCAAAGAAGCGTTCAACTATATCCACAACAATTTTGACGATTATAAAGAAAGGAATTTACTGTATTATGTTATAAGCTCTGGTAACACAGACCCCTTTACCATCGCCCAGCAATTAAAGATGAGAGATGAAGACGTTATCGAATTATTGAGTGGATTGAAAGATAAAACGAACATATGGTGATCATGATGGAAGATGAAGATGATAAAAAGAAGAAAGAAAAAAAGGACCCATTCGACGAATTGTTCGATAGTCCCGAGATGAATAAAGAGATAAAAAAGATGCAGAAGTTAGCAGAAGAGATCATGAAAAGAAGCCTGCAGGATCTCGATCAAAATCCCTTTGTATATGGTTTCTCAGTAGGTGCGGGACCCAACGGTTCCTCAAAGATAAAGAAGTTCGGTAATACAATGGATCATTTTGATAAAGATAAAGACTCCGAATGGACCCCACTGAGCGACGTTCAAAACTGCGGAGATGAAGTCCTCGTTACCGTGGATCTCCCAGGCGTAGAGAAGGAAGACATAGACCTAAAGGCCGTTGAACGTAAGTTGATCATCGACGTTGACGGAGCCCGCAAATACCATACAGAGATCAGGCTACCGTCCGAAGTAGAGATGGATGATTCGGAAGCTACCTACAGGAACGGGGTACTTGAGATAAGACTTAAAAAATCCAAGGATCAGGAACATTACATCGAAGTGAAGTGATAGACATGTCTGAAGAAGAAAATATTGAAGAAGATGATATCCCGGAAGACGAGCTACACAAGGAACTCAAGGATGAGATCGAAGATCTGGAATCCTCGTTGAAGAGGGTCATGGCGGATTTCGATAACTACCGAAAGAGGATGGTCAAGGAGAGAAAAAGGATCATCCAACGAGCGAATGAAGATCTGATGATAGATATATTGGAAGTACTAGACGATCTTGAACGTGCTCTTGATGATGATATTTCAGAGGACGGTATAAAGATGGTTTACAGGAAGTTAAAGAACAAACTCAAGGAACATGGGCTGGAGAGTATAGATGCAGTTGGTGAGGAGTTCGATCCAAATTATCACGAATGCATCTATTCAGAAGAGGTCGAAGACGACCAGGTCGATATCGTCCTTGAAGAGTTCAATAAAGGATATAAGATGAATTCACGGGTTATAAGACCCGCTAAGGTTAAAGTAGGAAAGAAAAAAAAAGAGGTGAATGAAGATGAGTAAAATATTAGGAATAGATCTAGGAACGACAAACTCTGTAGCAGCTATAATGGAAGGTGGGGAGCCTACCATAATACCCAACGCAGAGGGTACTAGGACAACACCCTCCGTTGTAGCTTTCAAGGAAGACGGTGAACGGCTGGTAGGCGAACTTGCCAAGAGACAAGCGGTGAAGAATCCTGACCGAACTATCTCTTCGATCAAAAGAAAGATGGGCTCGGATCACAAAGTTAAGATCGATGATAAGGATTACACACCTGAAGAGATATCTGCCATGATACTGCAGAAGATCAAGAAGGATTCAGAGGATTACTTGGGTACCAAGATAGATCGGGCAGTGATAACAGTGCCGGCGTACTTCAACGAACCCCAACGTGAGGCGACCAAGACCGCTGGTGAGATCGCAGGCTTCAAAGTCGAGCGAGTTTTCAACGAACCAACGGCCTCTGCCATGGCATACAAGATGGATGAAAAGAAAGCTGAAACCATCTTGGTTTATGATCTCGGCGGGGGTACCTTCGACGTATCCATACTCGAAGTTGGAGACGGGGTTTACGAGGTGCTAGCTACATCCGGTAACACCATGCTCGGTGGAGACGACTGGACCCAGAGGATAGTCGAATGGTGTGTGGATAAATTCAATAAACAGACCGGCATCGACTTGGCCAAGGATAGGGAAGCTTTACAGAGGGTTGTAGAAGCTTCTGAGAAGGCGAAGATAGAGCTCTCATCCAGGGAGAAAACTGAGATCAACCTTCCTTACATCACGGTTACTAACGATGGACCTGAGCATCTAGATATGGTGCTCACCAGAGGAGAGTTCCAAAATATGACCGCAGATCTTGTGGATCAGACAAAGGGACCGGTTAATCAGGCCATGGGAGACGCAGATCTGAATCCTTCCCAGATCGACGAAGTCATACTGGTCGGCGGCTCGACTCGCTTGACGGCTGTCCGGGATTTCGTAGAAGATTACTTCGGTAAAAAACCTCACATGAAGATCAATCCAGATGAATGTGTAGCCATCGGTTCGGCCATACAGGCGGGTATCATATCAGGAGATGTGCAGGACGACATCGTGCTTCTGGATGTTACCCCGCTAACATTGGGCGTAGAAACATTGGGAGGCGTTGTTACTCCATTGATCGAGAGGAACACCACCATACCAACAGAGGCCAGCAAGGTCTTCACCACAGCACAGGACAATCAGACCAGCGTAGATATCCATGTTGTACAGGGTGAAAGGGCCATGGCCAAGGACAATCACAGCCTAGGCAGGTTCCAGCTGACCGGTATACCTCCAGCACCCAGAGGAGTACCTCAGATAGAGGTGAGCTTCAAGATGGATGAGAACGGTATACTCAACGTAGAGGCCGAAGACAAAGGCACCGGAAAGAAGAACAGCATAACCGTGGTTTCAACCGGCCAACTCACCGAGGAAGAGATCGACCGGATGAAACGTGAGGCGGAGAAACACGCTGAAGAGGACAAACAAAGACAACAGGAGATACAGGAGAAGAACGAGGCAACCACCATGGTTGGTTCGGCTGAAAGAACACTTGAAGAGTTCTCCGACAAGATAGACGACTCGCTGAAGTCTGAGATACAGGAGAAGATAGACGATCTCAAGGATGCTTTGGACAAGGACGACCTTTCTTTGATCAAGGAGAAAAAGGACGCCTTAACAAAGAAATTGAGTAAGATCGGCGAGAAGATGTACCAAGCCCAGCAAGCCGAACAAGCGGCTCAGCAGCAGGCCGACCAGGGTGAAGCACAAGAAGACGGTTACGTAGACGCCGATTATGAAGTGGTCGACGAAGAGTGACCACTCAAAACCCCTTTCTTTTTATATAAGACCCCCTATGGCGTGAGGAGATGTCCAAGGACTACTATGAGATCCTCGGTGTAGACCGGGACGCGGGTAAAGACGAGATAAAGAAAGCATATCGTAAGAAGGCGAAGAAGTTCCACCCAGACCGCAATCCGGACAAAGCGGATTGGGCGAGAGAGAAGTTCAAAGAGATCTCCGAAGCCTACGAAGTTTTGGCTGATGAAGATAAGAAAAGGAATTACGATAGGTACGGTGAAGCAGGCGTACGTGATCAATACTTTGGAGACCAGGGTTTTACTTGGAACGATTTTTCCCACAGAGAAGATGTTAACGATATCTTCTCAGAATTCTTCGGTGGAAGAGGAGGCGGCGTAGAGGACCTTTTCAGTGATCTTTTTGGATCACGGAGAAGGGGAAGACAGCAGGTACAAAGGGGAAACGACCTGCGGATAACCGTCGAAGTGGAGCTCAAAGATATCTACAAGGGTACTGAGAAGACCATAAGGATACATCGTAAGAAGTCATGCGATACCTGTGGTGGTAGCGGAAGTAAAGACGGTTCGGCGAATACTTGTTCTAAGTGTGGTGGGAGTGGTAAGGTAAGAAACGTCCAGCGCCAGGGGTTCCAACAGTTTATCAGGGTATCCGCCTGTCCCGAATGCAGTGGCCGTGGACAGATCATGACCAACCCATGTCCCGATTGTGATGGTGGCGGTGTCGTAGATGCTATGGAAACTCTTACGGTGAATATACCCGCCGGTGCAGAGGACGGAGCAAGGTTGAAGGTCAGAGGAAAGGGAGATGCTGGGGAAAGAGGAGCTCCTTCTGGAGACCTATACATCTACCTCAGTGTCAAACCTCACGATAAGTTCGTTAGAAAGAGAGACGACATCTACAGTGAATTGGAAATATCAATGGCACAGGCAGCACTGGGCGATTCCATAACTATAGATACCATCGGAGGAAAAGCAAAGATGAAGATACCACCCGGTACTCAACCCGGCCAGCACTTTCGCTTAAGGGGCAAGGGGCTTCCGAACCTTAGAGGTGGTACCGGAGACCACATCGTCATAGCCGATGTAAATATACCCAAGAAATTGACCAAAGAACAGCAAGAACTGTTAAAACAATTCAGGCAAATAGAAAAAAAAGAAAAAAAGGGTTGGTTTAAAAACAGTTAGACCAGAAGAACCTCCTTCAGATCGTACCCCTTCGGGCATTTGATCTTCTTTTCCAACTTTTCTAGATGGTATTTCCCTCCGAACTCGATGCCTAAGGGGAAGCACAATCTGTAGTGCTCGCAGTCGATATCCCTGCATTTCTTTTTGTTTAGAGTCACCAGCGATCCTTCTATCAAAGAGGATCCCTGAAGGGTCGTTCTCAAAGGTACCTCTTCAACATCGACCACCTTTACATTATCGGCGTGTACTTTACAGTCGTGCAACTTATCTCGCACTCCTACTATACGGTACTTCTTGTTCTTATCTAAACCGCAGCACGATATCTTTATTTCACAATTCTGACACCTTGAAAGGCAGCCTCCAAAAACGAATTCCAAGCCTTCCTTAGCTATCTTTTCTCCTATCAAAGTTACTTCACTCATGTTTAAAACCTCCTAAATTACTCCTGTTTCTCTGGCAGCCGATTCAGCCGCCTTTCTATTCATCCTCTTGTTCCCAAGGATAGTATATCTCTCCGGTCGTATCTCTGGAGCTCTCACCAGAGCCTCCAAGATATCCTCCTCTTCCTGGTCTAGACCCCTAGCGGTGGTCGGCGCACCTACTGTTTGAAGTGCGGATTTGATCTGTTTCCAGTCCCCTCCGTGAAGGTACATCATTATTATCGTACCTACACCGCACTGTTCTCCGTGTAATGCAGGCTTTTCTACCAACCGATCCAGAGAATGGCTGAACTTGTGTTCGCTTCCACTGGCCGGTCTGGATGATCCTGCTATACTCATGGCTACGCTGGAACTCACCAGTGCTTTTACGACCATCCATGCACTTTCCTCTAACCCTGGTTTGATGGTATCTGAATTTTCTATCAAAGAATAAGCCGTCATCTCTGAGAGGTTAGCAGCGTAGTGTGAATAGGGTTCGTTTCTAAGTTTCTTAGCCAGTATCCAGTCCTTAACGGCGGTTGCGTTTGCGATTATATCTGCGCAACCTGACGCTAGCAGTCTCGCCGGCCCGTTGGCGATTATACCCGTATCCGCTATAAGTGCTATAGGGGTATGGGCGCTAACCGACACTTTGTTACCGTTACGGTCGATGGATGCCCTGCCCGACGCGATACCGTCGTGAGACGCCGCGGTAGGTACGCTTACGAAGGGAGCTCCTAAAAGATGAGAAGAGTACTTTGCCACGTCGATAGGTACTCCTCCACCGACGCCTAACAAAAACTCGAATCTGTCGTTTCCGGTCTCAACTACCTCATCCACCGCATCCTGGGATGCCTCGGTTATCTCTAATATCTCAAAGGATATGTCTATATCTTCCAACAACTCTCCGATTCTATCGCCGGCTATCTTCCTGGTAGTCGGATCGCATACTATCAAAGCGTTACCTTCGAGCTTTAATTCGATACACGTCTTCCCGGTCCGCTCTAAGGCGTCGTTACCTACAACTACCAGTCTGGGAAGCTCCATACTTTTGAACTTATCGAAGCCTTCGTTCCCGGATATTTCCGCCCTATCTCTATCGTTAGCCATGTTCTACACTTTCTCTGATTAGCCGGTTGGTTCGATATATTACTTTCCCATATCACAAAGCATCGTTTATCTGCTTTGCTACTTTTCTTCCAGAAAGGAGCATGCCTCCGAATATCGGTCCCATCCTAGGTGCACCCAGTACGGCATTGGCACACATACCAGTGACCCACAATCCAGGGAAAACGGTACACGTATTCTCAACAACGGTTTGTTCTCCTTTATCTGCCCACATCGATCTCTCACCGAGTACGGCCCCGGTCTCCGTATCTAAGGCCCCGGTCTTTGAAGCGACTATCCTGCATACCTCTGAGTCGTGTCCGGTGGCATCGATACAGGCCTTTGCCCTTATGGTGATTGGATCCACATGAAGTCCCGCCACCTCTATGGGGGATGAATTTATCACAAAACCGTTGACCCTGTCTTCCTCGTAAAGAACGTCTTCCACTGACATAAGGTTGAAGATCCTTGCACCTGCGTCTATGGCACCTGCCAGCAGTTTAGAAACGCTCTCTATCGAGTCTGCGGTGTGATATCCGCCTCCTGCGTCTTCTGTCTTGACCCCGACAGCATGAAGTTCTTCTAAAGATTCGTCCTGTACCACCAATACAGGGTAGCCCATTCCTCCACCCCACATACCTCCTCCTGGGGATAACTTCCTCTCAAAAACGGTGACTTTATGACCATCTTCTGCAAGATGTCTCGCGGCTACCATCCCGGCGGGACCGGCACCGGCGATAGCCACGTCGGATTCTATGCGATCGTCGAACTCTCTGAAATGTCTTTGAACTATCTTTCTGGTAACTTCGATATCGTCTATCATATTGAGAGCCATGATAGGTCGGGTATAAAAAATTGGCGTATATTCAGTAATATACTGCTGTTTCCTCGGGTGCAGCTTCCTGTGGGAACTCTTCCCGGTGCTCTACTACGACTTCTTCTTCTCCTTTACCCTTGTGAACGAAGAATTCCAACACGTGATATATGCCCTTCAGCGCCGCTGCGATGATGAACAGTATCAAAATTCCTGAAGGGGTGATGGTGTATACCAACTCGTCACCTTGCCATCCAAGGTTCAAACTGTTCATGACGAAGTACAGATATAACACTAGTAAGGCGGAAGTCATCAGCCCGAATACCAAACGCTGTAGATCTCCTTTGGAAAAGTAGGAAGTAAGACCGGCAAATACCGACATTGGTACTCCGAACATGACTGCGTACCTGATGGTGCCTTCGAACATGAACGAAAGCTCGGGGGCCCTGGTTTCGATCTGATTTACACCGATCCATACTAAAACAACTGAGAATAAAAGATAGATTATGAGTACGAAAATCATCCAGTAGGGATATCTTTTAGAGGTCATCTACTGCCTCCTCTGTCTGGTGCTCCATACCGGTGTTGTGTTCGTAAAAATCGATTATAGCGTAGGTCGGAATACCGACTATCTCCACGGTGACGGTGTCTTGGAATGTCTCACCCGGCGAAAGAGTTATCTGTCTATTTTTATCGCCTATACGTAAGTCGTCATCATCATATACATGTATATCTAGTTCGATCAAAAGATCCCTTGGGCTATCGTTTCTGAAATAAAGGTCACCTTGGACCTGTTCTCCCACCCGTCGTACCTGATCTACTGAAAGTTGGTCCAGTGGAGCACCCCAGTCATGATATGTTCTATGTTCAACATCCATGTTTGCATCTGAAAAAAGTATGTCAGAAACGAATTTAACTCTCTGGCTGTTGGTTATGAATTCTTCTGTGAGTTCTTCCGTCAACTGGAACGAGAGAAGAACTGAAGAAAAACCTCCAAGATGAACCGTGAAAGAATCGGTTGAGTACTCCCTTTCCATGTTCTCATCGTACATGGTGACATCTACCTCGGCAGTGCCGGTCAACATCTCGTTCGTTTCGACTTCGAAGGGAAGTTCTAGCACACTCCCGTCCCTGTCTTCCAAGGAGCGAACACTAGCCTGATCGTGGATGAATTCAAGCTGCTGTACGAACCCGTCCCAGTGGAATATATCCTCGTAGATCATCTCTAGGCGGACCAATGAAAAGGGGTATCTAGCCCGCATCCTGGAATTGATGTTGAAGTCGGTGGAGTTAAAGACGAATTCTTCCATCTGTTCGTCGTCTAAACTCACCTGATCGATGGAAAATGTCACCGGGATACTAGCTCGCTCACCGGTGGCTAATCTATCTACCGATACACTATCGCTGAAAAGGGTTTCATTCCATCCTGATAGGTTAAAATCTATATCTATATCTTGAAGTTCGTAGTATCCTCCATTCTCCATCCAGATATCTGCCTTTATTGTCAGATAATCTTCTTCTAAAGTCCATTCGATCTCGTCCTCAGAAGGTAACTCTATGAACATCTGCTGGTTAACCAGGGGGTCAAGGAGTGATGAATGTATGGCGAGTATGAATAGAGCTATCACGATCAAGGTGAAGACAGAAGAAGTGATCTTAAATATCTTTAAACCAGCTTTCTTATCCATCCTTTCAGGTAATCACGGTATCACAAATAAAGTTTTTTATAGTAAAGGGTATGCTGTGAGAACATGCCCTGCGATAGATGCTCGGAAGATGCGGTAACTTTTGTAAGGTACAGCGGTGCCCACCTTTGCAGAGAGCACTTTATGGAATTCTTCGAGAAACGTGTTTACAAAGAATTCAGGAAGCAGGTTGACCTTAGAGGAGGGAAACGTATCGCGGTAGCGGTATCCGGGGGTAAGGATTCACTGGTAGCCCTTCGTTTGGTTCGAGATATAATGGGGGATAGGAGAGATAGTGACGTTGTTGGTATAACCATAGACGAGGGCATAGACGGCTACCGTCCCAGCAGTTTGGATATCGCTCGGAGGGAGTACGATAAGTTGGGTGTTGACTACGAATTGGTATCTTTTCAGTACGAGTTCGGGTTTCCCTTAGACGATGTGGTGGACCAGGGCATGCCTTGCTCTCTATGCGGTGTGTTACGCAGATGGATCATGAACACCACCGCCAAGGAAGTAGATGCAGACTATCTAGCCACCGGCTTGAACTTGGACGATACGGCCCAGTCCATACTTATGAACTTCTGCAGAGGTGACGTGGAGAAGTTGTCCAGGATGGGACCACATCTGAAGGTAAAAGAGGGATTGATACCTAGGATCGCTCCACTCAGGAGGTGTCCGGAGAACGAATCTTATCTATATGCTCTGTGTGCCGCTATACCTATACACGATCTAGAATGCCCGTATGCCGACGAGGCATTGCGTGGTGTGTATAGAGATGTGCTTGGAACGCTGGAGGATAACACACCGGGGACAAAGTACGCCGTGCTCAGTTCCTACGATAAATTGGTCCCTATGCTTGAGGGTGAGCCAGGGGCGTTGGAATGCTGTCCGAAGTGTGACGAACCAACATCGGGTGGACAGTGTAAGGCCTGTGAGATATTGGACATGATCGGGTGATGATATGTTAGTTACATTTCATGATGATATTTTATGGTATATCTAGCATACACCCCATGCTCCTTTGAAAGTGTTCCAGAAAGTTTATTTATACAGTTGTAGATTGGCTAGAAAAGATGGGATGTCACGTGGATTCTATAGCAGAAAAACTAGCGGAAAAGCAGAAGGAAATTTCCATAGGAGAGTTCTTCGAAAGGAACAAACATATTTTGGGATTCGATTCTCTCACCAAATCCCTGGTCACCGCAGTAAAAGAGGGTGTGGATAATTCCTTAGATGCCTGTGAGGAAGCGAATATATTACCAGAGATAGTGGTAGAATTAGAGGAAGTAGATGATCGAGAGTACCGGATCTCAGTAGAAGACAACGGTCCGGGGATAGTGAAAAGGAAGATATCCGATGTTTTTGCTAAGTTACTGTACGGTTCCAGGTTTCACGATGTAAGGCAGAGCAGGGGACAGCAGGGGATAGGCGTATCCGCCGTGGTTATGTACGGACAGTTGAGCACCGGCAGGACCACAGTTATCCGTTCTAAGGTCAAGGAGAAAGACTATGCCGTGGAGATGGAGATCACCATGGATACCAAGAAGAACAAGGCGGACATAATCTCTGAAGAGGTGGTATTGTGGGATGAAAAGGAACACGGTACCAGGTTCGAAACCACCATCAAGGGTCTACTGCGTTCAGGCGACCACTCAGTGTTCGAATATTTAAAGAATACAGCCATCGTCAACCCTCATGCAAGGATAGTTTTCAACTGCGATGGTGACACCACGGTTTTCAAAAGGGCAACGGATCAACTACCTCCACCCACGCTTTCTGTGAAGCCCCACATAGAGGGTATCGAACTGGGAACTTTCGTAAAGATGGCCAAGGAATGTGACCGCCGCAGGAAGGTCAGTTCATTTTTGGTAAACGGATTCAGCCGTATCAGTTATAGGACCGCTAGGGAGATATGTGAGGCCGCCGGTGTGGATGAGAAGAAAAAGCCCGAAGAGCTTTCTTTGGCAGAATGTAAAAAGTTGTTGAAGGCAACCAAAAAAGTCAAGATAATGGCCCCTAAAACCGACTGCCTTTCTCCCATACGCAGCATGCTCATAAAAAAAGGACTGAAGAATGTTTTGAAAGGCTATCGGCCTGAATTCTACGCACCGCCTACCACCAGGGAACCCTGCGTTTACAGCGGTAACCCGTTTCAGGTTGAAGTGGGATTGGTATATGGAGGTGACCTACCTTCCGACGGTGCCGTCAAGGTGCTGAGATTTGCAAACAGAGTACCGCTGCTTTACAAGAAGAGCGGCTGTGCTACCACCACCGCCATAAAGAACATCGACTGGCGTATATACGGTTTGGATCAAAGAGGTGGTAGAGGTATGCCCTCGGGACCGGCTATAATACTAATACATGTGGCATCCACCCGAGTTCCCTTTACCTCCGAGGCGAAGGATGCCATAGCGGATATACCGGAGGTGGTGGATGAGATCGAGAGGGGTCTAAGGGAATGTGCCCGTCACATGCGTACCCACCTGAACAAGGAGAAAAGAAGAAAGAAGGTATCCCGCAAATTCATGATAGTAAAGGACATACTTCCCATGATAGCTGAGAAGTCCGCTGTCATAGTGGGTAAGGATCCACCATCCCTTGATAAGGTGATGACCAAGATAATGGGAGTGGTTTATGTAGAGAGTTCTTACCAGTGGAACAACGGACACTGTCACGTATCCATAGATGTGAACAACTATACTCCCAGGAAGAGAAAGTTGAAGGTTTACTTGGAAAAGCCCTATCCGGATAACGTCGCCATGGATACTATGCCGGAGCCTAGGACGGACGGTGAGTACTTGGAGTGGCATCTTGAAACGTTGAAACCTTCTGGGCTTCAGCAGATAAACTTCAAATTTGATAATGGGCTGGAAAAGGAGGACATGGATGGTCTCGAGATATACATCGAAGGGATAAAAGGCACCTCTTTGATCGGAGCAGAGCCACTGCCCGACGATTGGGACGTTGAGATGGCGGAGATAGAAAAGGAGTGATCTGGGTATGGAAAAAAGACACAATGATGCTGTTAAAAGTTTGGAAGACATCGCCGAGAGGTTTTACGATCAGCTTGAAAAAGGCGAGATACCCGAGATGAAGATATCCACTCGAAGTAAAAATAACATAGTGTTCAACAAGAAGATGGGTGTATGGAAGTACGGTAGGTCCAAGAGCTCCCGATCAGCGAAAAAGCTGAAGGGTGCCAGGATGATCCTCCGTACTCTCTATATGATGGATTTCATACGAGATATGATAGGTGATGAAAAATCATCCACCTTGAGGGAGATGTACTATATATCCGAGGGGTGGGACAAGGCCAAGTTCGGAGATCAATCCGAATCCGATAGGTTGGCCGAGGATATGGAGATCGTCACCGACTGCTTGCGTGAGGACTTTAAACTACGGCCGGAGGAGGACGGAGCCAGGTTGATAGGAGATATCACGATCAAAGAGCGTACACGTAAGGGGGATATACGGGAAATCAACTGCAGGGACGACGTGGGTGATTCTGGATATACTATACCGTATAATGTGGAGGAGGACAAGGTGAATTTCGGCGATCTAGGAGTCGACTTTTTGATAGCCATCGAGACCGGTGGTATGTTCGACAGGTTGGTAGAGAACGGCTTCGATGAAACAGCCAACGCTCTGTTGGTGCATCTGAAAGGACAGCCGGCCAGATCGACAAGAAGGATGATCAAACGTTTGAACGAGGAAGAAGGGCTGCCTGTGGTGGTGTTCCTGGACGGCGACCCCTGGAGCTTCAGGATATTTGCCAGCGTTGCCTACGGAGCCATCAACAGCGCTCATCTGTCCGAGTTCTTAGCTACACCGACGGCCGAGTACGTGGGTATAACTGCAAGTGACATACTGAACTACGATCTGCCTACGGACAAACTTAGTAAAAATGATAAAAAGGCCCTTGAGCAGGAACTGGAAGATCCTCGGTTCAATACTAGATTTTGGAAGGACGAGATCGAGACCATGCTGGAGATAAATAAGAAGGCTGAGCAGCAGGCCCTGGCTAAGTACGGTTTGGACTACGTTACCGACACATATCTTCCTGAAAAATTGGGTGAACTGGGTTTCTTTTAAACCCCTATCCAAACGTTACTACATATCTTTCTTACGGTTGATGCTGCGGAGAGTGCCGCTAAGTAGCTGGTACCCGGGTTATCCGGGGATGGCAGGTTTTTCGAAGTACCTATCAGTTCTCCAGCAGGACCTTTAAAATTTATCTCGTGGATGTTTTGATCTATATTTGGATCGCAGATCAGCTTTATCTCGGTGTTATCGAAGCCTGCGGAAGCCAGGCTGAGTACCGCGGCGACGTTGACGTTTTTGGGAAATTTTTTAACCGCTTCCCTCGCCGGTCCTTGAAATACCACCGTTGTTTCCTCAACGTCCATGTTGAGTGACTTAGGAGGTTTTCTCGTGGTCAACGTGACCTTGGTCACCCCGGCTTCGGAGGCGCTGTACACCGCGTCTAAGCCGCAGAGAGCGCCTGTGGGAAGGTAGATCCGGCTGTTTTTTGCAGCGCTGTAGAGGGCGTCTCTGAGTTGTTCATCCACCAAAGCGCCTATACTCATTATGACCAAGTCAGCTCCTGCATCCAGCACTTTTTTACCGTATTCCTTTACCGCTTCTTGTGAAGCGCTTTCTACTGCAAGTTCGACTTTCTGTAGAACGCACTCTAGATCGTTTACAGGTCGAACCTTATCGTACTTATCCTGTAGTTCTTTTATCCTTGCGTCGTGATGGTCGAGTACATAGCAATTTTCGACCCTTTCTAGCCCCTGGCATTCTTTTACCACAGTGGAACCGATGGATCCGGCGCCGATAACAAGAACGTTCATGCCTTTTAGGTAGCGCTTGCGGTATAAATAGATTTGGAGATGAGATCTAGGATCATGATATCCAAAATTCTATCGAAATGAGATATGTATCGATCGGATGAAGGTTTAAGATAAGCGAAGATTTAAATCTTCTAACACCCAATCACCTTTCGAAAATCATGGTAGGAATATGTGGTGTCGCAGGTAACACCGAGTTCAATATAAACGGCATGGTAGAAAAATTATTTTTCCTGGGTAGTGAGAAATCAACAACATATTCAAATACTAACTTAAATATATCTACGGTTTTTTTAAAAGAATACGACAGTGAGCAACCTGTGATCAACCAGGATGGTTCTTATATCTGGATCTGGGGTGACATCTACGGCTATCAAGGGTCGAGGGGATATAGCTCTAAACAAGAGCGAGATGTTTCGGATGTTGAGTATTGTTCTGATCTGTATAACAGATACGGTCTTAAATTCATAGATGGGTTGAATGGTGAATTTGCAGGGATAATATATGATAAAAACAAACAAAAAATTCATCTGATAACGGATAGGTTGGGAACTCACCCCTTATTTTTCATCAAAACCAGCGATGGATTGGTTTTTTCAACAAATATTCAATCTATTCCTTTTTATCCTTCGGTAAATACGGAGTTCGATCTGAAATATGTATATCATTTTTTAGCATACGAACGGGTACTGGGAACTAAAACGGTCCTTAAAGATGTTGAAAAAGTGCATCCCGGTAGCATACTTTCGTATGATCTTAGATCTAATAAAGCAAAAACCATAACTTATTGGATGCCGAGATATAAACCAAAACCTAGACCTTATCCGGATATTGTAAATGAATTTACTTTATTATTTAAACAAGTCATGCAGGAAAGGATCAGGGACGATCTAAGATATGGACTTTATCTAAGTGGTGGTAGTGATTCACGTTTGATCTTATCGGTACTTGATGACTTATATCCAGATATCGATGTGACCTGTTACCATATCAACGAGTTGATGAACAGGGAGGCGAAAGTTTCAAAGAAAGTCAGCCAAGTGTGTAACTACAAATTTAAGTATCTATTCCGTGACCATGGTTATCTTGAGAAGATATTACAAGAGACCTCCCCTATTTCGATATACAATAGCTGGTTTGATCATTCTCACTTCATCGGGTTTAAAAATGAAATTTCAAGGGATGTTGATACGGTGATACATGGAAATTTTTCAGATACGATACTTAAAAGACATCATATCCCAGAAAAGATCATCACACTGCCTTTTCTAAAAAGAAAGATTTACTTACCCTCTTTTTTAGAAATAAAGACCCCTGAAGATTTCTTAAAAAGGTATGTAAAGACGAAAAAGCCATATGGAAGAGACGGCAAAATTCCGACATATGTGAAATGTTTAAACCAGAAAATTCTTTATGATTCTCTTAAGGATGAATATAAAAAGGTGGACGGGTCAGTCATCTTTCATGGCGTAAAATATCCCTCTTTTGATGACTTTTTGCATTGGTGGGCATTTTATCCACTCACCAACACAAAATCTTATCTTGGATACTATTCCGAAATTCAAATGCATAGATCATTCACACCGTTTTTGGATAACAGGATGATAGACTTCTCTCTCTCGCTGCCTGATAATATGATTTCAAAAAAAGATTTTGTCAATAGTGCGATAAAAAACATAAATCCGTCTCTAACAGAGATACCCCACGCCGAAACAAATGTGCCTATCAAATATCCTAAATTGATCTATACCATCCTATCACAATCAGGGATCACTAGGTTAGGTTCGTTATCTGATAGCAAAGTCCAAGGCCCCTGGGGTGATCCTAGTCAAATATTAAGGGATCATAGCTTTGTAAAGGAAAGGATACTTTCTAATAAAAGCTTGATCGAGCAAAGTGATTTTCTTGACTGGAAGGCTATTCAACGAGTTTATTCTGAACATATCGAAGGTGAGGATAATACAAATCAGCTTTTAGGACTGCTTACTTTTTTGGGTAACCCATTGACAAAACATCTGATCGCTTTAGATAAAGAACAAAAGTAATAAAGGCCGTGGTTATGCGGTTTGAGTATGAACGTGATAGCCCATGGTGGAGTAGGAAGCCCTCGAGAGATGGACGATGATGTTTTGAAGGCGGTAAGAAAAGGTGTTGTCGATGACGATGTTTTCGGAACCGTGATAGATGTGGTCTGTGCATTGGAGGACGATCCCATATTCAACGCAGGTACCGGTTCCAGGATGAGGCTGGATGGTTCGATACAGATGGATGCCGCGGTGATGTATGGCGGTGAGGTCGGAGCTGTAGGCTGTCTCGAGAAGGTCAAGAATCCAGTTAAAGTGGCTGCTGAAGTTTACAAGGGCCCGTACGTGTTCTTGGTCGGCCAGGATGCTGAGCGGTTCGCTAGAGGGATGGGATTTGAAAGTTACGACCCATCTACTGAGAAGAGGGGAGAGGAGTTGTTGAAGATGCAGAATAAGCTCGGTGAGCATCAGGAATTGAAGAAGGTGTACGATATGGTCGATGGTGGAGATACGGTGGGTTGTGTAGCTTCCTTGGATGGCGAGTACGCCGCCGCTGTATCTACCGGTGGAACTAGCTTCTGTATAAGAGGCCGAGTAGGAGACAGTCCTCTTGTGGGTTGCGGCTTCTATGCCGGAGAGCACGGGGCCGTGGTGACCACCGGTAAAGGTGAGGAGATAATAAAGAGGCTTTCCGCTTATAGGTGCTACGCAGGGATACCTGAGTACGGGTTAAAAGGTGCTTGTGAGATGGTCGTGGAAGAGTTCACCGACGGAGCTTCTCTTGGAGTGATAGCTGTTGGTGAAGAAGGAGTAGCTTCTGCAAGCAGTAAACAGATGTCTCAAGCGAGTCTATAATTTTATATGTGATAAGTACTTCGTGATTGATTGTCCTATGAAAAATTTCTACCAAGTTATGGAGGAACTGCTCGAATTCGACGGGTATGAACTGCTTTTCGGAGGGCACGGTAAGTTAGTCGGTAAGAAGGGCGATGAATTTCGAAGTATGATCATCGCCGGAGAAGATGTAACTGAGAGGGATATATCCGATCTAGAAGATTCAGAAGGGAAGAAAGTGCTGGTGATATTCGGCGAAGTCACCGACGAGTTGAAGGAGTTGGTCCCTGATGTTGAGATCTGGGGCCGTGAAGAATTGGTTGATAAGATCGGTGAGATGGTCTACGAGAAGTCGGTGATCGAAGGTGCTTTGGAGGACGAATTGGTCGGCCCCGACGTTGATTTCGATGTGAAGTACTATGGGAAGGAAAGTACACTGAAACCGGTCATGGATTTCGAGGATGTTAAGGAACTGGCTGAGACCATGGTCAAGGCCTTCAGGTACCGTCTTGAGCTGGTGCCGTATTATAGATTTAAGTACGAAGTAGATGATGAAAAAGGGGAGATGTATATGAACGCCATCTCCGGCAGGAATTACTTCTGGCAGAGACCCTTTCAACGGGTGAGTGATATAAAACGTTCCCACTTTAAACTGGAACCAAAGATATCCAAGGAAAAGGCGATAATTAGAGCTAAGAAGGACCTTCAGGACGAGTACACAACCTTAGAGAAAGAGGAGTGGGAAGAGGACGGTGCTACCATAGTCGATAAGAAAAAGGTGGTGCCTGATAAGATAAAGTTGCATGATCCGGAGATCGTGTACGTCCCCATATGGGCGGTAGAAGGTACCGAAGGCGGTATAGTCATAATCAACTCCGCCACTGGGAAAGTGGAGCACGAGCCGGACCATAAAGGAAGTATTTTGAGATGAGTTTCACTCTTTTATCGCTGCTTCTAGTATCTCCATAGCACTGTCGACTTCTTCTTTAGACAGGGTGAGTGGTGGTCGGAACCTGATGGCTCTTTCTCCGGATTTTAGTACTAGTAGGTTGTTTTCAAATGTAGACTTGTAGACCTCGTCACGCTTTTCTGTCGAAGGCAGGTCGAAGGCACACATCAACCCTTTACCCCTTACGTTGGTGACACAGGTGTGCGTTTCCTGGAACTCTGATAGGTGCTGTTTGAGGTAGTTGCCTACTGTCGCAGCGTTCTTTACCAGGTTTTCCTCTTCGATTATCTCCAGGTATCGCTGTGAACGTACCATGTCCACCAGGTTACCTCCCCATGTGGAGTTTATACGGCTGGATTCTTCGAAGCAGTTGTCTTCAACCTCTCTTATACGGCCGTTTGCTGCTATACCGCATACCTGTGACTTTTTTCCGAAGGAGAATATATCGGGTGATACGCCGTAGTGTTCGTATGCCCACATCTTACCGGTTATCCCCATACCGCTCTGTATCTCGTCGTAGATCAGCATGATCTCGTTCTCGTCACATATCTTTCTCAAAGCCTGCATGAACTTGGGTCTGAAGTGGACGTCTCCGCCTTCACCCTGTACGGGCTCTATTATCATGGCGCAGAGGTCGTCGCCTCTCCTTTCGATGGCATCGTAAATCTGATGTATGCTCTCCCTCTCCTCCAGCTCTACCCTCTTTTCGACTTCATCCGTTATCGGGAAGGTGAGCTTGGGTGTGTCTATCCTGGGCCAATCGAACCGGGCGAAGTGTTGGTATTTTCTTATGTCGAAGGTATTGGTGAGGCTGAGTGTGTAGCCGCTCCTTCCGTGGAAGGCGTTCTTGAAGTGGACCACCTGGGTACCTCTTTCTCCAGTGCTGCCTCTTGCGAAGTTCTTTCTGACCTTCCAATCCATACTGACTTTAAGAGCGTTCTCGACTGCAAGGGCTCCGCCGCATATGAAGAAAAGATGTTTCATGTCGTCCGGCACCGCTACTCTTCCAAAGGTTTCGACGAATTCCGCCATCTCCTCCGTGTATATATCTGAGTTGGAAGGCTTGTTTATGGCTGCTCGAGTGAGCTTTTCCAAGAAATCTTCTTCTAACAGTTTATGGTGATTGTGACCTATCGGTAAACTGGCAAAAAAGGTAAAGAAGTCCATATACTCTTCACCACTCTTCTTATCGACGAAGTACGAACCGTGACTCTTTTCCGGATCGTAAACCATATCGTGTCCATCAACTAGCATATATTTCTTTAGGGTCTCGTGGACCTGATGTGTTTCTATCTTTACCATGATTTACCACCTATGGTCGGCCGATAGAGGAGGTCTATTAAAATGTTGCTAGTGAAAAGGATGTTCATGGAGTAACGTATCACAGAGAAATTTTTTTCATATCTATTCTAAAAAGCTTTATAGATAAGTTTCAGTAATTAGGTTGCAATGGGCATAGCTAACGCGTTCACAGTGGATGTGGAGGAATGGTTCCATATCGCCGGTATACACGGACTCAAACGTGTCTCCCAATGGGACCGATACGAGTCACGGGTGGTTGGAAATACCATGCGTTTGCTGGATATCATGGAAGAAAAAGACGTGAGAGGCACTTTCTTCATATTGGGGTGGATCGCTGAAAAGTATCCCGGGCTGGTGAAGGAGATCCATAAAAGAGGCCACGAACTGGGAACTCACGGCTACGACCACAGGCCTGTATATGAGTTGGACGCCGATAAGTTCAGAGCTAGATTGAGACGCTCCGTGAAGGCTTTAGAGGACGTCACCGGTGAGAAGGTGGACAAGCATCGAGCACCTTCCTTTTCCATAAACGAGCGGTCGGCGTGGGCATTCGACGTACTTGCTCAGGAGGGGTTTCTTTACGATTCATCCATATTCTTCGGAAGGAAGGACGTGGGGGGTACGAACCATCCCCTGTTCTTTGAAAGGTCTGTCTTCGGTATAGATACGCCCTATGGGCGTGTGATCGAGTTTCCCCTAACGACTACCACGGTACTATGCAAAAATATACCCGTTATCGGCGGCGGTTACATGAGGGCCATACCGCTTTTCGTGATAAAGAGGTTGATCAAAAGGCTGCACAAGGACGGGGTGCCCATGTGCTTATACGTGCACCCTTCGGACATAGATAAAGATCGTCTGGTTCCTTCCGGTGTCGGTATCAGAAAGAAGTTCAACGCCACGGTGGGAGTGAAGCGGGCGGAGAAGAAGCTCAGAAAGCTTATGGACCAGTACGAATTCTGTACTATGGGTGAGATAGTTGACCAAAAAGGACTCCTGGCATATAAAAGACTACGAACCCGGTGACGAAGAGGGTATCATCCGCCTTTTCGAACTTACCTTCGGTAAGCCCATGGGTAAGACCGAGAGTATGAAGCACTGGAGGTGGGAGTATCTCGATAATCCCGTTGGAGATATATATGTAAAGCTGGCCGTGGATCACGGTGAGATCGTAGGACACTATGCCGTAGTGCCCGTTAAGATGCTTTTTAACGGTAGGCCGTTGATCGGCTCCATATCCATAGATACCATGGTGCATCCTGAATATCGGGGCCAGGGGATGTATAGAGAATTAGCCATGGCTTTGTATCAGGACTTGGACGTATCGTTGATCTACGGATTCCCTAACGCACAGTCCATACACGGTGTGGTCAAGTACCTTGGGCGTAGGCAGATCTGTAAGGTGCCGATAATGGTCAGGCCGGTGGATGTGAAAGAGTCGCTGAAGATAGCTTGGGGCTCCGGTTTGAAGAGTACCTTGGGTGGAGTGATCGGTAAAAAATACTACGACCTTCGGTATAAGATGGATGAGATCCCCCCTGAGTTGACGGTCGAAAGGGTGGATGACTTTACAGACGAGTTCGACGATTTTTGGGAGAACTTACGAAATCGTATATCCATCGGTGTGGTTAGGGATCGAGAGTATCTCCAATGGCGGTTCGTAGATAAGCCGGAATTCGACTACGAGATACTAGCTTTGAGAGGTGATGAGTTGTTGGGATTCGTTGTTACTCACCGGATGGAGTACTGGGGTCAGGATGTTTTGTTCGTCATGGAACTGCTGACCAAGGACTTCGATCTCCAGTACGCACGATACCTGCTGTCCGAATGTGTAGGGACTGATGCGGTGCTGGTGTGTGCCATGGTAGGCGCATGGCATCCGCTTTACAACGCTTATAGGGATATCGGGTTCCTTGATCTTCCGCCGGAAAAATTTCCACAGGATATCTACTTTGCCGTGCGGGAGCATGAAGGATCGTTGGAAGGTGTGTATGAGAAGGAAAATTGGTTCATCACATGGGCCGATACAGACGTGATTTGAGAGATAACTTTTATTACTAACATAGCTGGTGTTATGGGGGTATGGATATCCTCATCATCGGCAGCCGGAGTTTTCCACCTAGGATCGGCGGTATCGAGAGGTACGTTTACGAGTTCTCCAAAGCGGCTTCTCGGATGGGTCACGATATAACGGTCATAGTTCAGAGGCACAAGGGTGAGAAGAAGTACGAACGGTTCGGTAACGTGGAGGTCATACGCTGTTACGCCACATCCGTTAAACCTCTGGACAGGTTGTTCATGTACTTTCAGACTATATTGAATAAGAAAGGGGAGTACGATGTTTACTGGGGGCACGGTACGGTGGGCGATCTTCTCCACCGCTGGAAGCCCTACGTATATACGAAGCACGGCTTCACCTCTTTACGAGGAGATAGGAACATCGTATCTAACTGGATACTGAAGAAGCTGGAGTTCGGCGTACTGGATAAAGCGGACACGGTGACAGCTGTGGATCTGCAGTCTTACAAGATCGTCAAGAAGTACAACCCGGAGACCTATCTTATGGAGAACGGTATCGATGTGGATAGGTTCTCCAAGGAGTACGAAAACCCGTATGATAGTTCCAGGAACGTACTCTTCGTCGGCCGTTTGGTGGAGTCTAAGGGGGTGATCGACATCATGGATGCCGTGGAGGGTATGAAGAAAGTTTGTTTGCACATGGTCGGCAGCGGGCCCCTCGAGGGGGAGATAAAGAGTAGGGAGTCGGAGAACATCGTATTCCACGGCAAGGTGGATAAGGTGGAAGGCTACTTCCAGCACGCCGACGCCTTCGTACTGCCCAGCTATCACGAGGGATTCCCCACCACTGTGCTGGAGGCCATGGCTGCAAAGACACCCTGCATAATGACGGACTTGCCTGCCTTTAAAGGTAATTTCTCCCACGGACGCGACTGTCTTCTTTTCGAACCCGGCGACGTGGAGGCCATGCAGAAGTACATCAAGATGACCTTGGAGGACGATAAACTCGCAAAACATTTAACCCAAAGAGCGTATAATAAGGTAAAAAGAGAGTATTCCTGGGAAGCGAAGACCAAGGAGATACTCCAGCTCTTTGAAGAGTTGATCGATAAAAGGTAGAATTGATATGAAGCAGATCAAGTCCGGGATAATAACGACAACCTACAGGTGCAATGCCAGATGTGTGATGTGTAACATCTGGAAGAACCCTTCTGACATTGAAGAGGAGTTCGAACCAGAGGACCTGAGGAGTTTACCTGATGTTAAGGGATTCAACATCACCGGCGGAGAACCGTTTTTAAGGAAAGATCTGGCCGAGATAGTCGAGGTATTACGTCCGAAGAGCAAGAGGATAGTGGTGAGCACCAACGGTTACTACACGAACAGGGTGCTCAGACTGGCCAAACGGTTCCCGGAAGTCGGCTATCGCATCAGTCTAGAAGGGCTGCCGGCCGCCAACGACGAGTTACGCGGTCTGAAGGACGGTTTCGACCATGGTCTTCGGACACTGCTGAAGTTGAGGGCCATGGGCGTTGAGGACATCGGCGTTGCTATAACCGTGTCGGATAGGAACGCCAAGGATCTGCTGGAGTTGTACGAGCTGGCAGATGCCATGGGGATCGAGTTCGCCACCGCCGTTGTGCACAACAGTTTCTACTTCCACAAGTTCGATAACAGGATAGAGGACCCGGAACTGGTGGCCGGTGAATTCGAGAAGCTGGTCGATAGGTTGCTTTCTACCAGGAGTGTAAAGAACTGGTATCGGGCGTACTTCAACGCGGGTCTGGCCGGGCGCGCACGAGGAGCCAACAGACCTTTGCCGTGCACCATGGGA
>PWKY01000058.1 GCA_003560595.1 Thermoplasmata archaeon
AGAAGCCTTCAGGGACTGTGAATCTCTTGGAGATAAAGGTAACATGAACTCTTGGGATGTATCAGATATCACCAACATGGAATACATGTTTCATGGAGCATCATCCTTCGATCAGGATATCGGTGGCTGGGACGTTTCCAAAGTGATCGATATGCAGGGCATGTTCACCTCAACATCCTTCGATCAGGATATCAGTGATTGGGATGTGTCCAACGTTACCAATATGGAGGGCATGTTCTCTATATCGCCCTTCAACCAGAACATCGGTGGTTGGGACGTGTCCAGTGTAACAACCATGGAGCTGATGTTTTACAGAGCTTTATCCTTCGATCAGAACATAAGTGGCTGGGACGTTTCCACCGTAGACAACATGTACGGTATGTTTTGGGTCGCCTCTTCCTTCAACCAAGACATCGGCGGTTGGGACGTATCACAGGTTAAGAACATGGGAGAGATGTTCTCTTCTTCACCCTTCAACCAGAACATCAGTGGGTGGAAAGTTTCCGATGTGACAAACATGCGCAATATGTTCAAAAGCGCATCGTCCTTTGACCAAGATATAGGTGGTTGGGATGTATCTAACGTCACCAGCATGTACGGTATGTTTTACGGGGCATCTTCCTTCAACCAGGACCTTAGTGGTTGGGACGTATCTAGCGTAATCACCATGAACGGTATGTTCTGTAACGCATTCTCCTTTGACCAAGACCTAGGAAGTTGGAACGTTTCCAGTGTGACAGATATGCGTTGGATGCTTTATAGCGTCACCTTGTCTACCGCAAACTACGATTCCTTACTGATAGGATGGTCACAGCTCAACCTTCAGCAAGGCGTGACTTTGCAAGCAGGTAACTCAAAGTACAGTGGTGCAGCAGTAGCTGCCAGGCAGCACATCATCGAAGAATTCGGGTGGACCATCAGCGACGGCGGTCTTGCCGATTGAGACTTCCATCGTTCGATGAGTATAAAGACGACCGTGTTGACCATCTATGGTGTTTACTTAGATATAACGATGAGGTTTTTCAAACTAAACGGAGAATCAATCATCCCTGCTTTACTAGGACTACTGGATATACAACGATGTATATTACATACTGACATCTGCTATAGAATACTCTATAACTAAAACCCCTTTTTTATCTTATATTGAAGTTACCTTTTTAAACACATGTGATCGCCATCATAGAGAGCTCATCCTCGTTCTCCTAGGATCGAGATGTTGTGACTCCGGAACATCTAATCCTTCTTGGATCAGCTCGAGAATTTGTTGCTTCTCATCCGGTAATCTATAGCCAGAGAAAGAAGTGTTGAAAAGAGGTCCTCCATCCCTACTCCTCCAGCCGTTCAAAAAGTGGTCGAAACACAGTGTGGAGGATACCTCTAATCCTTCCACCATCGACCGTAGCTCTTCCAAGCGTTCATGGGGAGAAGTCATCTGGAACCGCCCGCTCACCCTGAGTCGATGAAGCTCGGTCAAGGGATGTACGGTAAGGGGACGCATCCTTATGTAGTCCGGATCGATCTGATTCAGGACTTTTGTAGTGTTAGAGGCGTGTTGTTTCGATAATTCTTTACCACCTAATCCAGGCATGACGTACTCGGATAGTTCGATACCGGCCTCTTTTGCCTTCTTTCCTCCCTCTATAGTGTTCTGAGGTAGAGAACCCCACCGTTCTACTGTGGGGGTGAATACCGTCTTTGTAGCATATTCACTTTCACCGACCCCTTTTCTAAAGCATTAATAAGATAACAACCACTGGACACCTAATGGATACCATTCGGACATACCGAGCGAAGATACTCAACCACCACCAAGTCAAAAACGATCTGGACCGATGCGGTTTCTCGGCATCTAAGCTCTGGAATGTTGGTAGGCACTACATAGAACAGGCCTGGGAAGAAACGGGTGAGATCCCGAACGGTTACGAGTTAAAGACGGAGTTGAAATATCACGAACGCTATAGGGATTTGTATTCACAGTCCAGTCAGCAGGTTTTAGAAGAACTTGCTGAGGCATTCAAAAGCTGGTACAACTCCAACGACGAAGATGACAACCCACCAGGGTACAGGAAAAGAGGGAATCAACATCCGAGGTCCACGGTCACTTGGAAAAAAGATGCTATATGGCACGATGAGCATAACAACAGGTTACGCCTCTCTAAAGGATTCAACCACAAGACGAAGAGAGACGACTACATACTGTGTGAGTTCGAAACGAGACCGGATGTTACGGTTGAAGGCATACAGGTAGTAAGATCGGTGTGGAACGGTGATGTGTGGGAACTACACATAGTATGTAAAAAGGAAATGGATGTGGAGAACAAAACGAAAAGTTTTGTGAATAGGAGGAATTTGTCAAAATTCCTACGTAATGAAAAGCCTAACGGTAAAACGGCGGGGATCGACCTTGGGATCAATAACTACTTGGCGGTATCCTATGGAAACGGCGGTACAACAGAGATATATCCCGCCAATACTCTAAAAGAGGATAAACACTATTTCACCTTGAAGGAGTATAATACTGAAGGTGAGAACGGACCCAGTGAGAAGGCACTACGGCTAAGAAGAACGTTAGCAAGGCGGAAAAAGCATTTCCTTCATACCCTATCCAAACATATCGTTGAACGGTGTGTCGAAGAAGACATAGGTAAGATCGCTATCGGTGATCTGAGTTACATACGAAAAGAAGAGGATGGTGAGAGCAGGACCTGGGGTAAAAGTGGTAACAAAAAATTACATGGATGGGAGTTCGAGAAGTTTACCGATTTACTGGAGTACAAGGCAGAAGAGGAGGGGATCACAGTTGAAAGGATCGATGAAAACAACACTTCCAAGACTTGTTCATCCTGTGGTGTAGTGGACGGTAGTAACAGGATCGAGCGTGGGTTGTATGTCTGCAGTGATTGTGGTGGTGTGATGAACGCCGATGTGAACGGTGCTGAAAATATAAGGAAAAAGATAACTCAGAATCCTGAAAGGGATATGAGTAACGGTTGCGTGGCACAGCCATCAACCTATCTGTTCGATAGAACGGCTGGTATCTTCAAGCCGAAAGAACAGATGAGTTGTAGACCTTAGATTTCCAATCGGGAAGCCCCACGGCTCTGCCGTGTGGGAGGATGTCACGTAAGCCGCATCGTCGTCCCTCCAGTGAGGCACCAATGTACATATGCCGACAGGTACCCCTTCTTCATCAACGGCGATATAATCGGCGATAGAAGTAGTCTCGTCCAACCAATCTCTAACCCTTTCTTCGTCGAAAGGGGCTCCTCCTCCAAATCCACCTGGCCACGACTCTTTGAACTTGTTCAACATCTCCGCCACGCCTATGGCCATTGACGGCTCGTACTCTATGATATCCCCTTCGCATTCACTCACATCTATCACGATCCTCCAGAAGAAGTGAAAAGTGAGTTTTATATTTATTGGTAACTGCTCCGAGCTAGTTTTTAAAGGTGTCCAAAAACAATTTAACCACTGATATCTTACACATAGTACAATGAAAATAAAGCATCACGATCTAACTTTGAAAATAGAACCTGAGCTAGGTAAACTCAAAGCTAGGGATATTCTGGAAGTGTCCGGAGATGGCGAGCTTCGATTCTATCTAGGTAACCGGTTCGATATCATATCCATAAAGCAGGGTAAAAAGAGCCTTGATTGGGAGGTTGAAGAAGAGGGTAAACTTACAACCAGATATATGGTAAAAGATCGGGATCGCAAAATGAGTCCGGTAGAAATCAATTGGAAGGGAAACTTAAGTTCCTTTCAAGGGTATAGAGTCAGCATAATCAGAGAGGATCTCGTAGAACTATCCGGGTTCTGTTGGTGGTTTCCGACCATAGAACCACAGTCTCAATTTGAGAGCTTTACCTATGATCTTAAAGTAGATATACCAGAAAATTGGACTATAGTCACCCCTGGTGAATCGATGGGAGAAAACAGTAAATATCGTTACACTCGAAAAATAGAGGACATCTTCCTCTGCGCTTCTCCATTATTAGAAACATATCAAAAGGAATGCTGCGGTGTAAATTTAGAACTGCATATACCCAAAGATATGATAAGGTTCAAAGAGGTATTGATGGATGATTTCTCCTCCTCTATAGAGCTCTGCACAAAATTGTTTGGACCATTAAAAAAGGGAAACGGAGGCATCGGTATCGTATCACCGAGAGGTAAAGATGGTGCCGAATGGGGTTTTGAGCGTGATGGCCTATGGGTGGTCGGAGACCTTTTTACCAAATACTTGATCGATAATGACTGGGAGGTGATGGGCTTACCTAAATCACTCTCTTTACACGAGACCATACATGGATGGTTCGGGATCGGTGTTGACTTCAAAGAGCCGTGGTTAGCTGAAGCTATAACTCAATATCTAGAAGTGATACTAACAACCATGATGTACGATAAAGCAGACCTAGATAAGAAGTACTTCCACAGTTATCGAGAGAGGGTCGAAAAACATCTGGCCGAAGATGATAGACCTATCAAGGAATACACCTTTCTAGATAATATGTACACACACTGGTACCTTAAAGGTAGCTGGGCCTTCAGGGATATGGAGGCTGCGATAGGTAGGGATAGACTTTTGGAGCTGTTCAGTACGATCTACAGCGATCATGTAGGTAAAACTATCACATATGAACAGTTCAAAGAGATAATAGAACGAAACTTGGACATAGAGCCCGACTTTTTAACGCATTGGTTTGAACGGAAAGGTTTCACTCCGATATATTGGAAACCAGATAACTTCCGATAAGAGATTCACTAATGTTCATGAATCAATACTTCTATATGATGACTACCCGTCAAAAGCATTAAATATAAATTAATCTGTGACGAATTTCACTCAGATGCTCTAGTTATCAAAATCAAAAGCATCCATCACACGCAAAAATACGATAATGGGCCGGTGGTCCATCGGAAGCACGGCTTCCAACTCACCCCTGCCCATCACACGCAAAGATACGATAATGGGCCGGTGGTCTAGGGGTTCTGACGTCGCCCTTACAACCGTAGAAAATACGGTCAGAAAGGCGAAGATCGGCGGTTCAAATCCGCCTCGGCCCATCAACCTTATATACCATACCTAGATATCCTCACGGGCATAATGGGCCCGTAGCTTAGTCTGGTGGAGCGTCTGGCTCATAACCAGATGGTCGCCGGTTCAAATCCGGTCGGGCCCACTAATATCATTTTTCATCCATTTGAAACTGGGCGTGTGGCCAAGTCTGGATATGGCGACAGCCTCCTAAGCTGTAGATCGGGGGTTCGAATCCCCTCACGCCCGCTATATCATCTTTGATGATTAGAGTGGAACGGAAAATCCATAAGGGACTTCGGAAAACCCACTATCAATATATACTGCAAGACAAAATATTATATTTCTCATCTACTTTGCTTCTTTTTTTCTAAATTGATGTATCTTAAAAGCGATGAATATTATGATCATGATCCCCATGGTGACCCACGGTCCTCTTTCGGGATAGTATATGTTGATGGATAAAAAAATAAGTGCTACAAAAATGAATATGAGTATCATCTGTTCATAAGTCATCTTCACTCGCCCCACCTCCTCTGCCGACTCTGGTAAGATCGGATCGCTCTCAAAAAGTCTATCTTTCTGAAGCCAGGCCAGTACACGTCGGTAAAGTATAGCTCTGAGTATGCCAGCTGCCATATGAGAAAGTTTGACACACGTTCTTCGCCGCTGGTACGTAATATGAGATCCGGATCTGGTAAGTCTGATGTATATAGTCTATCGGCAACCGTTTTTTCGTTTATATCATCGACCTTTATCACTCCATCTTTTACATCCTTTGCCACCCGCTGGATCGCTTGAAGTAGCTCTTCACGTCCGCCGTATGCTACTGCTATATTGAAGTGATAATCGTTGTAATCTTTGGTTTTTTCCTCAGCATATCTTATCGACTCTATAACTCGTTCGGGTAGTTTCTCCAAAGCACCTATCGCCTTGATCTTGACTTTATTTCTGTGAACCCGTTCATCGTCTCCGGCCTTTTTAAAGTTCTCTTCAAACAGGTCCATGAGCTTTTCAACTTGTTCAGTGTCCCTAGATATGTTTTCGGTGGAAAAAGCATATACCGTCAATATTTTTATACCTAGCTCAAGGCACCAACCCAGCATCTCTTCTAGTTTTTCCTTTCCTTGAATATGCCCCATACCTTCATTCAAACCTAATTGTCTAGCAAAACGCCTGTTACCATCCATTATCACGGCTATGTGAGTAGGGACTACTCCCTTGGATTTGATCTCCCTAAAAAGCTTTTTTTCGTATGCTTTATAGGCGGTATCAGATATTGTTTTAGTTATCTCGCTTATGGTTTTCCACCAATACAAAGGGAGGTATGTGAGATATAAAAATGTGTTGGACTTGATATGGAAAAAACACAACCATTATATACGTTATCTTTGTATGCCAAATCAGGTGGTCTATGTGAAAGATAAACACACGAAATTATTCATCCCGGGACCCACTGAGGTCAAGAAGGAGATAATAGAAGAGATGGAAGAGTGGATGTTCGGTCACCGCTCAGAAAAGATGACCGAATTGTTCACCACGATGACAGAGGATACCAAGAAGTTCCTCGGTACTGAAAACGACGTGATAATTCTGTCGACTTCAGGCACACTATTCATGGAGAGTTCCATAATGAATTGTGTCGATGACAAGGTTCTTTGTTCTACCTGCGGCAGTTTTTCTCAAAGGCAGGCGGATATCGCAGAACGTCTTGGAAAAAATGTCGATAGACTTGAATATGAATGGGGTAAAGCGGTGAAACCAGAAGATGTGAGAGAAGCATTGGAGAAAAAAGACTACGATGCCTTCACCTGTGTAATGAACGAGACATCCACCGGTATAAGAAATCCTCTGGAGGAGATCGGAGAGGTGATGAAGGATTACCCGGAAACACTATTCATCGTTGACGCGATATCTGCATTAGGCGGGGATTACATAGACATAGAAGGAAGCAATATCGATGTCATATTCACCTCTGTACAGAAGGCTTTTGCTATGCCCCCTGGATTAGCGGTTTGTGTAGTCAATGACAAGGCATACGAGCGAGAGGCAAACTCCAAATCCGCTTCATGGTATGCAGGTTTCCAGAGAAACATAGATTACTATAACAAAAAAGGTCAAACACATTCTACCCCTGCGATCTCATTGATGCTCGCATACAGAAAGCAGATGAAGCGAATGCTGGAAGAAGGTCATAAAGTGAGAGATCAAAGGCACAAAGACATGGCGGAATACACTCAAAAATGGGCTAAGAAGCACTTTGATATGTTCCCTGAAAAAGGTTACTGGTCACAAACAGTCAGCACCATCAAAAACACACAGGGATTGAACATAAACGAACTCCGTCAGGAGATCGATGAGAAATACGGCATCCAGTTCTCCAACGGATACGGAAAACAGCTGAAAGAAAAGACCTTCCGTATCGGTCACATGGGAGAGCACACAGTAGAAGATGTGAAAGAACTAACCGATGCCATAGAAGAAGTAGCAGGGCTGTGATACATATGGATAAAAAAGTACTGGTTTGCAATCCCATCGCCGACGAAGGCATAGAGATGCTGGAAGAAGCTGGATTTGAGGTCCACCAAGAGTTCGGGATGTCAAAAGAAGAATTGACCAAAATGGTGCCCCCCTATCATGCGATGATAGTACGGGGTTCCACCAAGGTCAGAGAGCCGACTCTGGATGCGGCTGAAAATCTAGAGGTGATCGGTAGACCTGGCATAGGTTTGGATAATATCGATGTCGATTATGCTAAAGACAAAGGGATCGCTGTTTACAATACGCCCACCGCTACCACTATCTCCGTTGCCGAGTTGGTATTTACCCACATGTTCGCAGCTTATAGGGATATAGTTGCAGGTACCAACAGCCTCAGGGAAGGAAAATGGATAAAGAAGGAATTGAAAAGCAACGAGATATACGGAAAAACACTGGGCATAATCGGATACGGCAATATCGGTCATGAAGTTGCCAAAAGAGCGGATGCCTTCGGTATGAAAGTCATCGCATACGATGTAGTCGATGTAGAAGATCCAGCTCCCGCCAAGATGGTCGATTTGGATACTATCATAGCCGAAAGCGACTTCATCACTCTGCATGTACCTCATATCGATTCGACACACCACTTACTCAGCACTGAAGAATTCAAGAAGATGAAGAAATCAGTAGTGTTGATAGATTGTTCACGTGGTGGAGTGGTTGATGAGGATGCACTCTATGAGGCCCTAACAGATGGGGAAATCAGATTCGCCAGCAAGGATGTTTTCGCCGAAGAACCTCCGGGAGATAATCCTCTGCTCACCCTTGATAATTTCCATGCGACGCCACACATAGGCGGTCAGACCTTAGAAGGACAGGCGAGAGCCGGAACACAGGCAGCTGAAAAAGTTATCGCCGAGCTTAAGAAAAGGGGATGATCATGGTAGAGATCCGCCCATTCTCCGGCATACATTACGACGAAGAGAAGATAGGTTCCATGGAAAAAGTGATAACACAACCTTACGATAAGATCCCGCTGGAACTTCAAGATAAGTACTACGGTAAAAGCGAATACAACTTCTGCCGATTGATATTACCCAAAGAGGAAGAGCGTTACAAAGCAGCAGAGGAACGACTTCATAAATGGTTGAAGGAAAAAGTGCTCGTTTCCGATGAAAAGCCGTGTGTCTATGTGTACTACCAAGAATTCGAAGTACTTGGAAAGAGTTACACACGAAAGGGGTTCATATCTGCTGTTAAGTTACATCCCTTCGAGGAAGGAGTTGTGCTGCCTCACGAGCAAACCCACAAAGGTCCAAAGATCGACAGGCTGAACATGCTCAGTGCTACTGAGAAAAATCTTGAACCGGGATTCATGCTTTATAGTGATCCAGAAAACACAACCATCGGAATATTCGATGAAGCTTCCAAGGATGAGGCCGAGTTCGAAGTGGAAGACGAATATGGTGTAAAAAGTCAGGTATGGAGGATCGAATCACCATCAAAGATAAAGAAGATCCAAGAGGTATTGAAAGACCAACAGGTGGTCATCGCAGACGGACATCATCGATATGAAACCGCGGTCACTTACAGAGACCAGATCAGAGAAAAAATGGAATGGGACGAGGATTCAGCCTTCAATTATAGGATGACTTACATGGTACCAGTCGAAGATCCCGGATTAGTTGTACTACCAGGCCATCGACTTCTTTTGGAACACGAATTTACAGAGGAACATCTACAGAGTATAGAGGAATACTTTGTGATCAGCGATGTGGAAGATGTTGATGAGTTCTTATCGGATAACGACGATACAACTGCATTCGTAGTTTACGACGGAAAGAAGTATATCGGTCTAAGACTGAAAGGCCGCTCTTCCATCGAAAAGTTCTTCCCAGATGATTATTCGGAAGATTACAAGAGTCTAGACGTGGTCGTCCTTCGAGACGTTATCTTTGAAGGGATCATGAAGACCGGGAAACTGGATATCGACGAAACAATATCCTACGAACGATGGGCTGAAGACGCTTTAGATAAAGTAAAGAAACGTGATGCTACAGTGGCTTTCTTGGTAAACGCCACAAGGCCCGAGCAGGTTCTGAAAACCGCAAAGAACGGTGAACGTATGCCGGAGAAATCCACGGATTTTTACCCAAAGGTGAACTCTGGATTCGTGATCATGGATATCGGAAAAAAGCAAAAACTCCTTTAAACCCCCCTTTTTTTATTATCTGAAAAACTCAGCTAGATCTTTCATCCTTTTTGCACTTTTTATGTGTCCTGCGGATATGGTTCTATCTATCAACTCTTCTAACCTGCCATCTCCACCGGCGGTATTGTCTGCATGGCAGATAATTTTTTCTTCCAAACTAGTTGGCATCATGTCCTTCTTAGGCAATCCCTGCTGAACAGCCTCTTCTTTTGATATGCCCCCTCCTACATGCCTCTCCACTATCTTCGCTAGCTCTTCGTCCCAACCATGTTCCCTAACGATATCCGCCCCAACCACTCCGTGATCCACCCCATGGGTTTCTGTTCTACCGATGTCATGAAGCATGGCACCAGCCATTATCAATTGGAGGTCGGCTCCAAATCTAGTTTGAATCTTTACCGCATTTTCTAATACTTGTATGGTATGTTTCATCAGATCTTGATCCATGCCTCTATCCATACATAACTTATAGCACACATGAAGTGACGGGATATTCCCACGATCCATCACTCTTTTTCTTCCATTAGACGGTAGTACGGATATCTTAGAGTCCATAAAATCATCATAACTTTCCCTTTCGTTAAGCCTGTCCAAAAAAACAGCTAAGGCCGCTACCTCGGAGTGGGGTTGATTTCCAACCGCTACGTTGTGATCCGACATCTTGTATACGTCACCGGGTACCTTTTCCGCCCCAACTATTATCAAGGGATCTTTTAAAGATACGTCTTGAAAAAAATCATCAACTTTTTTTCCATACATGGTGAGATGTACTACATCCCCATCCCATCTTTTTATCAAGCCTCTCCAATCCGTCTCCTCTTCAACTGAAAATGAGCCTCCAAATCTCTTCGAAACGTCGTCAAGAGTTTTTTTGACTCTACTATCTATTTTAGTTAGATACATACCTTGAGCACCAAAGGCTCTAGCGGTCAATCCTACGTGTGTAGTCATACGTTTATCTCTTTCAGGCCGATGCCCTAGTCGTAGAATAGATACCAATTAAATTCACCATGAATCGTCCATTTCCTCAGGGAATAGATCGGAGTCTTCGTCTTCTATGTCCTCTTCTTCCTCATCATCAATGATTATCCCTTCATCTTCCTCGTCCTCATCCCAATCTACCACATAGTCACTTTCTTCTGTGATCGGTATGACCACCCCTCTGAATAGGATTAAAGAATTTAGGATCGAAAAAAGTGCAGGGAGTACCATATATTTTACGAGCCCCCATCCGCCAACACCTTCACTACTACTTGTGTGGTAAGAAGTCCAGACAATAGCAGCAAACAGCAGACCCGCCAAAAATTTTCCAACGACATCAGGGATATCATCGAAAAGCATCTCCACAAAGAATGAGAAGGGGATGAAAACACCAAGGATTATCACTAGGAAAGATAACAAGAAGACAGATCTATCGTCTCCATAAAGTGGTCCAAGAATATAGATTATGTAGGTTATTGTGCCGATTAAACCCATTCCCAGTGCAAGGGCAAAAGTCCCAGTTGAGAAATTTTCGAATATATTCAGATCGTCTAAATCCATCTACTTTCACTCCTTTAATTCTAATATCCTATGGCCCCTGTAATCTAGTTTTACCGATCGTTTAACCATACTTTTCAAGGTAAGGGGGGATACATCGATTACCTCGCTTATATCTTTTGCGAAGTTCTCACCTTTCTTCACGTGCTCAAGGATATGTTCTTCTATCTTGTTGAATTCTTCATCATCGAGCATAGCTGCATAGAGTACCTCGCTTATTTCACCAACTGGCACGGATGCATCGATATGTACTGATGAATAATATGTGTGGTATGCCTTTTTTGTTTTACGGTCTGTGTGCTGCCAACGTGTTTCCACCAACTTCATCTTCTCGAATAATTTGAGAGCTTTGACCCCCTCTTCACCGTATTTTTCTTCTATCTCGTCGGACGTTTTCCAGTCCTCGGCTAGCTCGGTAAATATCTCTTTTTTTGTACCTGTACTAACTGCACGGAGTATTGGTACGAAGTCGGTTACATCTTTGATTACTTTAATCCGGGCCATCGTGAATCCTGACGTATATAGTGCCATCTAATTTAATATTTTTCTATGTAGCAAGCAAACAGGAAAGTCTAAAAAATATCTATATTATTTGGTATGTCGTTCCTCTTTTTGAGGTAATTTATCTGGGTACGGGTGTATCGGTATTGTACCTCAGCCTTTTCGTCTTGAAAGTCCCAGGGCTTTATTATCAATAGATCCCCTTCTCTCATCCACATCCTTTTCTTTAGTTTGCCTGGGATACGCCCCATCCTTGATTTTCCATCTTCACAGATAATCCTGATCCTTCCGCCGCCGAGCATTTTATCGGCTATAGCGAACATTTGGCCTTCCCTTCGTCTGGGATAAGGCACCCGGATTACTTCTTCCTGATCATCATTACGTGCCAAGTTATCGTTCATCATAATCATAGGGGGGAATATATAATCTTCGCCTGTAATTTCAAGGCTTTGAAATGTACTTTCCGTTACCTTTAGAACCCACAAAACTTCTGTCTCTAATCACGAAATCACCTTTGGAGATCACATGTCTAGGATAAATGCATCGGAATCCTTCATATGGCGTCCACCCACACTTATAATGCAATCTATCGGACATTATCGGTTCGAATTCTCTGAAATCGAATAGGGCAAGATCTGCAAAATAGCCTTCTTTTATCCTACCCTTCTTGATACCGAGCATCTCTGCAGGATGTTTACATAAAATATCGACCACTGTAGCTAACCCCATCTCACCCATGGCGACTGAATTCATCATCAAGGGATACATCGTTTCAACTCCAGGTATACCTGCCGGTGCATCCAAAAAGGATCTTTCCTTCTCAGATTCTAAATGTGGGGCATGGTCACTGGCCATTATATCGATATCTCCACGCTCTAGGTGCTCCCAAAGTGCAAAATGATCTACATCATCTCTCAAAGGAGGGTTCACCTTGCCGAAGGGACCGAGCATAACTTCGTCGGTGAAGAAGATATGATGAGGTGTAACCTCCGTACTAGCTCCTAAGGCTTTAGCCGCTTTCAACCCCTTCATAGTGCTTACATGACAAACGTGTTTTTTACCTTCCGGCCAGTTTTTCAAACTTTTGATGGCTTTTATCTCACTTTCAGCAGGTCTTTCTTTGTTATATCCTTTCAGATATTTGCCTGGCTTTCCAAACAAACTTTCTTCTTCGCAGTGAAAGGCTACCATCCCATGGGAATCGAACACCACTTGAGCTTCATCCTTTAGTTCTTTACCGGCGGTGATACCCGTACTACCTGCCATGTATACTTTAAAAAAACTAGTTTCATCCAGCATCCGCTCCACATCGGATGAAAGTAGAGCGAAGAGTCCAAAATCTATGCAAGCTTTTTTTGAACAATCATCGATCTTTTTTCTCAACTTCTCTAGGTTGTCGATGGGTGGATCATTGTTCGGCATATCAACAACAGTAGTGATACCTCCGTGGGCCGCGCTCAAAGTACCGGTATAGAAATCCTCTTTATCGGTATACCCCGGATCTCGAAAGTGGACGTGCATGTCCGTTCCAGCAGGCAGTATCACACCGTCCCATTCAAAAACATCCTCACTGGTCTTCAAAGCTCGTTTAACGAAAGATATTTTTCCATCTTCTATACCTATATACCTATGTACTATCTCACCTTTGAGATATGTGGGACCTTTGAGTATCATATCAACACAACTCCTTCTTTACGATCTCTCCTCTCGGTTCCTTTTCTTTGAATATCTGGCCCTGGAATTTTTTGACGTTACAACCTTCTTCCTTCCATGTTCCCGGCGGTAAGCCGGCTTTTAGACAAGTATTATCTAGGAATTCTAGTACATCCCAACCCTGTTCAACCGGTACTTGGGGTAGGAGCAATCCTGAATGGTTCCTATAAGATACGATAAGCCCGTCCATTCCACACTGGATATGGTCTGGAATATCCGAAGGTGAACAATCGACCTCCTCTGGAGGTGTAAGCAGGGTTACCTCGATAACAATACTATCCAGCTCGTTTTCACTGAGTGGGGGGAATCTTGGATCTCTCGTTGCACTTGTTGAAGAGCGAACCAAAGCGTCTTTCAACGGCATTATCGGTTCTGGATATCCTATACATCCTCTTAGGTCTCCAGAAGGATATCGGTTGATGGTTACAAAAACTCCCATCTCTTTATCGAATTTCTCAGGTAGTACGTCAAGACTGAGAGTTTCATTTTTCGTGCTGGAATCTACCACTTGTCTTGCAGCTCTTACCGCCGCTTCTCCCTCTTTCTCCGAAAACATATTTTGACTATGCTCATCGAATCATATTTATCTTTCGGATGTATCGTTATCTAGAAGGGATGAGTTCTACCCAAAATTTGCTTCCCTTTCCTAATTCTGATTCAACACCTACTTTACCCCCCATCTTTTCAACCGCCTTTCTGACTATGGCTAGACCTATTCCTGTTCCAGGATAAATGTCCCGACCATGAAGTCTCTCAAACAGATGGAATACTTGATTCTGCTGTTCTTCCGGAATACCGATACCATTATCCTCCACCCAGATCCGTGCCAAGTCCCCACTTCGCTCTGCACGTATCTTTATACTTGGTGATTCATCATCAACGAATTTAAGTGCGTTGGATATAAGATTTGAAAAGATCTGCACCATGGTTGAATATCTTCCCATAACCATAGGCATTTTGTCATCGAGCTCAACCACGGCATTTTTGTTTTCGATTATATCTTCAAAATCACCTACTGCTTCATTCAACACCTCGTTAAGCGATATCTGTGTAAGCTCATCGTCAGCCTTTGACACCCGGCTATATCTAAGCAAATCTTCTATCAGGTCATCCATCCTTTCAGATGCATTCAAGATCCTTTTTAAACAATCTACCGCTTCTTTATTCGAGCATTGGACGTGTTCTTTCATCAACTCCTCAGTGAACCCATGGATCGCTCTTAATGGAGCTTTTAGATCATGTGACATCGAGTAGGTCAATGCTTTCAATTCTTTGTTAGCCTCATTCAAAGCAGCCGTTCTTTCTTCCACCATATATTCTAACTTATCTTTATATTTCCTAAGCTCATCTTCTACTTTTTTTCTTTTAGTTATATCTGTTATTATCCCTTCCAATATGTCTGTCTTATCATCCGAATATTCAACCATCCTGCCTTGTTCCCATACCCATCTTTCTTCATTTTGAGATGTGATTATTCTATATTCCATTTCAAAAGGTTCTTTATTTTTGACTGCCTTTTGGATGGATTCCCATACGTATTCTCTATCGTCTGGATGTATGATATCTCTGTAAGATATTTTTTTGTTAAAAAGTAGATCTTCCGGCTGATATCCTGTTAATTCCATGCACGCTTCGCTCAAAAATTCCATGGTATAGTTTTTTACATTTTTGCATCTATAAGCCATGCCTGGAAGGTTCTTCATAAGTGTGTTGCATTTGCGATTTGTTTCCTTTAGAGCCTTTATTGCCTCTTTCCTATCTGTGATATCGATCGCGGTACCAAACCCAGCACTTTCGCCTTCATAATTGATCCTACGTCCGGTGAAATAAACCCACACTGGAGTCCCATCTTTTTTTATTATCTTGAATTCATATCTTGGAATTATATCTTCTCCCTTCAACCTTGAAAATCCTCTTTGTTTAACCATCTCTCGATGGTCTGGGTGTACCAACTCCCAAAAGGGCATATCGAGCAGTTCTTCTTTCGAGTAACCCGTCAATTCCTCACTGGCATCATTAACATATAAGAAATTATCCCGATAAACAAATATAGGGAAAGGACTGCTTTCGGATAGAGCCTTGAATTTTTCTTCGCTCTCTTTTACCTTTCTATAGTTGCGTAATCTTTCGATAGTCTCCGTTACATGTGCCATAAGAAGTTCGGTCATGGACAAATCTTCTTGGTTGAAATCATCTTCAAATTCAGAGAGTGCTTGAAAAACACCGAAGTCGCCTATAGGTACACTTATGGCTGATCGATAAATTTTTCGCTTTGGTTTGGTCAATTTAGACCCCTGAACATCGTCTATTATGAAAGAATGGTTGCTCTTGAGAGTTTCGCCAGCCACACCTTCTACAGGATATTTATCCCCCTCTTTGTTAACTCCGCCGATTGTTGCTTTCACTTCGAACTCTCCGTTTTTTAATATATCGATGCTACAAACATAAAAGTCGAGTATATCTTCAACAGCGTCGGTTACGAGACTGTATAATTCCTCCTCGGTGCGTATACTCTTCATCTTTACGGCCACATCATGAATTTTCCTGATGCGATCCCTTTCTTTGTAAAGCTTTTTATGTGTTCTTTCAACATCGTTGATATACTTAACCTTCTTTAATGCTATCTCCACCTGTCTTGCGAACAGATTCAATTTTCTCATATCCTGATCGTAAAATTTGTCATTCAGTTTACCGACTGACATAACGCCGAGTAAGTCCAGATTATCTAAAAGGGGAACTCCCATAATAGATTCTATTTCATCCTCCTCTTTATCGGTCTCCGGGATATGAAGTGAAACGTAATCTGGATCATCATAATTCAAGTATTTGCTTTCTTTAGCTTCAGCTACCATACCTGTGAAACCTTCTCCTACAGGGATAGGGTGATCCATGATCTCTTTGGAATAATCTGGATGATTAGAGTATATAGGGATCAGCACGTCTTTATCCTCGTTATAAAAGTATATGTTACAATCAGTAGTGTTAAGTAAAGACTTTGCTTCGTGTGCGATAGTAGCCAAAAGGTAATCTAGATCATCGTGTTTTGACAGCACCAGCATCGTATCATACATACCTTTGTACAAACGCTCGGATTCCTTTAATTCTTTTTTAATCTTCTTTAGTTCGAACTCATGTTCTAATGTTTTGAGCAATTCTAACATATGCATCTTCGGTGACCCACGGCACATCACGTTACTATCCGCACCGAGTTCCAGAGATTCTATGGCAATTTTCTCCTCGTCCTCGTTGGTCACCATTATGAAGGATATATCTTCCTTAGTTCTTTTTAATTCCATAAGAAAATCGATACAGTCCATCTCTTTGTCCATGAGACAGGTTGATACAACAGCATCATACTTCTTACTCTTCAATGTGTCTAGGGCCTCTTTTGGTTTTTCTGCGGTATCCACAGTTAAACCTTCCATCCGGTCTTCAAGGAAATCCTTTGCCCTGTTAAGGAACTCGACATCCCCGCTAACAAGAAAAGCCTTCATAATTTTTCCGTCCATATTAACAATGTATAATGGAGAATATAATCTTTTTGGAAACTAAAACTATAAATACAATAACCACAATATAGTGATTATAAGTTAGGAAAAACTAATAATCCGTCGGAGTTATCCGGCAAGGGGTAAAAAAAATGGAAGAAAGAAGGACTTTGAAGATAGATGTGCTGGGTGAAACATGTCCCGTGCCGTTAGTTGAAACCAGAAAGGCCATAAGAAAAGCTGAAGTAGGAGATATAATAGAGGTCGTTGGAAATCATCCTCCTTCAAAGGATGAGATACCTATGGCGGTGGAATCACTGGGATTGGAGCTTCTTGGTGTTGAACAAAAAGACGATAGATGGAAGATAACGATCAGGATACCAGGTGAATCAGATGGCTGATAAAGCAACGATAATTATGCAGAGCGGATATTACGATCGCCTTTACAGCGCACTGGTTGTGGGTACAGGGGCTCTATCCATGGGGATGGATGTTTCGATCTACTTTACATTCTGGGGTCTCGACAGGTTAAAAAAAGGTCGTTTAGAAAAAGGTCCTCTTTCCCGTATGAACATGCTCGGACTGGGAAAGTGGATGGTGAAGAGAAAGATGAAGAAGGCCAATGTTCGTTCATTGAAAGATCTCATGGACGATTATATCGAACTAGGTGGTAAAGTGTTGGCCTGCGATATGACCATGGATATAATGGGTGTGAAAAGAGATGATCTGGACCGTGATCTGATAGGTGATTATTGCGCCGTCGGAACTTATATAAAGGAGGCCAGAGAGTCTGATATCACACTATTCCTATAAAGGTGATAAGATGGTGTCAAGAAAGAAAGTGTATATGGATAACGCTTCAAGCACACGCCTTGACGAGAGAGTGATGGAGGCCATGGAGCCATACTTCTTCGATAAGTACGCCGTAGCCACATCCGAGTTCGGACATTCTATGGGTGTTGAGGCGAAGGAAGGTCTTGACGGCGCTAGAAAGACCATAGCTAACAAGCTCGGCGCTAGCCCGCAGGAGATAGTGTTCACCTCCGGCTCTGCAGAATCCAGTAATCTAGCTTTGAAAGGAGTTTTATCTGCTCAGGGTGGACATCTGATCATATCGGATATTGAAGACTTTCCAGTACTTCACAGTGCAAGGACACTTGAAAAGAATGGATATGATGTTTCATACCTACCGGTCGACCATGAAGGATCTGTTGACCCAGAGGATCTGAAAAAAGAGATAAGGGATGATACCGTACTGGTTTCTATACAGCACGCCAACCAGGAGATAGGTACCATTCAAGATATAAAAAAGCTCGCGGATATATGTGCTGACAAGGGAGTGCTCTTTCACACCGACGCAACCCACACCTTCACACGTTTTCCTTTTGATGTGAACGAGATCCCTGCCGATTTGATCACTATATCTGCCAACGCGATCCACGGACCAAAGGGTATAGGCGCCCTCTACGTGCGAGAGGGGATAAAGATCAAGAAGCAGATGGAAGGTGGATTTCAGGAGTTCGATAAACGAGGTGGATTGGAGAATATCCCTGGTGCAGTTGGTTTTGCCAAAGCCATCGAACTTGTTACCGAGGATGAGAACGACAGGATAAAGGGATTGAGAGATAGGATCATCGATAGAGTGTTAAAAGAGATACCTGATACCACGTTGAACGGAGCTAGAGAAGAGCGCTTACCTCAGAACGCCAATATCACATTCCACTACGTAGAGGGTGAATCGATCACACTGCATATGGATATGAGGGGAGTTTCGGTGAGTACCGGTTCTGCGTGCTTCAGCCGCTCACTCGAAGCCAGTCATGTGATAATGGGTATCGGCGGTGACCACGAAAGGGCACACGGTTCTGTCAGGTTCTCCTTGGGTAGATACAGTACCAAGGAGGATGTTGATTACGTCGTAGATAACATCAAAGAAGTAGTTGAAAGATTGAGGGAGATAAGCCCTCTAGGAAAGGAGTGATAGATATGGGTTTACCTTACAGCGAGAAAGTGATCGAATACTTCAAGAATCCCAAGAACGTGGGGAAGATAGAAGATCCAGATGGAAAAGCACAGGAAGGCAGTCCGGCTTGTGGAGACATGGTCAAGGTTTACATAAAGGTGGATCAGGATACACAGACCATAACCGATATTAAGTTTGAATCCTACGGATGCGCTTCCAACATAGCCACCGGTTCAATAATAACCGAGATGGCCAAAGGAAGAACCGTGGAAGAGGCGAAGAGTATAACATGGCAGGACGCCGCCGATGAATTGGGTGGTTTACCGCCTATCAAGGCACACTGCTCTGTTTTAGCCATAGACGGTCTTAGAAGTGCTATCAGGGATTACGAAGAAAGACACGGTTTGGTGAAAGAAAAAGAACCTACCACAGCGGAGGTAGTTGAGAAAAGATTGAAGCGCGTTATGAATCCCATGACCGGCTTGGACGTTATCAGAACGGACCTAATCCATGATATATCGGTTGAAGAAGGTGTGGTGGAGATATATGTAGATCTGACTGAAGATCATCAGTTCGCCAACGCTATCAAAGAGGATATCAAAGAGAAGATAGAACCTATGTGGGACGTTGAAAAAGTGGTGGTACACTTTGTGGAGTAATCTATGGAAGTAGACGATGTAATCGACGTGTTGAAAGGATATCACTTCAACGTGATAAACGAGGAGGAGGCTCTAGAGGCACTGAAAGGGGTGTCCACCACAAATCTCTATCTGGCCGAGATAGAATTAGTGGCCGATGGTTTAAAGGAGCCAGATATCAAAGAGATCGGCAAACTGTACGTGGATTTACTTCAAGGAGAATCGAAGAAGCTTCAGGGGCAGTTGGAAGATGGTCATCCTATCCTTGCATTTATAAAAGAGCATGAAAAGATCGGTGAGTTTCTATCTGCACTAGATAAAATAACAGTCCATCTCCAGAATAAGACTTATACTGTGGACAAAGGGACCATAAGAGTGGTGATGGACAATCTATATCAGATCAGCATACATCTCACTAGGGAAGAGCAAACCCTTTTTATCGATTTGAAAAGGGTTTTGGGAACTAATATCAAGGGACGGTTAAATATACTGGATCAAGAACATAAGGACTTTGTCCGTAGACGGGGGAATATAGAAGAATTGTTTAAAAACATATCTGAAAATAGATATGAACTTGTTAGAGAGTTAAATGCTCTGATCTATTCACTTCACCACCATAAGTTTATAGAAGATCATCTGTTTTATCCCGTCGCTGCACATCATATAAACCAGTGGGATGATTTAAAGAAAAAAGCAGATGAGATAGGATATTGTGATTTTATACCCTTGCAAGGAGTTTGAAAAGATGAACGTAGATGATGTGACTGAAATATTGAGAAGCTACTACTTCGACGTGATCGATAGGGAATATGCTTTAGATTCACTAGAAGATGCATCGACTTTCGATCTCTATCTAGCGGAGGTCGAACTATTGGACGAAGGATTCAAAGAACATGAGCTCAAAAAGATAGGAAAGCTTTACGTAGACCTGATCAAAGGAAATTCAAAAAAGCTGCTGAAAGAGCTAGATGATGATCACCCAATCAAAGGGTTGATAATCGACCACGAGAAGATAGAGGGCTTCATGTTCAAATTGGACGAACTATCTTCGGCAATAAAAACAGATATTTCAAAGCTTAAAAAGGAAGTGCTTGAAGCGGTCATGTATAACTTATCTGAGATCGATAAACACCTAGAGAGAGAAGAGCGGGCCCTCTTTTCCGAGCTGAGATCCGTAAATGGTAGTCTTAAAGTTAGGTTAAGGATGCTAACAGATGAACATGTAGAGTTCAGGGAACATCGGAACAAGCTAGAAGATCTACTTTCAAACATTGAAGAAAATCAAGAAGAGATCGTGAAAACCATAGATAGTATAATATATATGCTACGTTACCATAAATTCATCGAAGGAGATCTTCTTTATCCCGTGGCTCTGCGCGAGATAAACGATTGGAAGTATGTTAAAATGAAAGCTAAAATGGTTGGCAATTGCGAATTTGTGCCTATCCCTTCGTGATCTATGGTGGAAGATATATGGCTCAGGTTTACGTAAGAAGATGCGGTGATTATGAAAATGTGCAGGGTGACGTTAAAAGCATATTCTCACCATTCAATAAGTTAACCTCTTCTGGTGGTACTGCACTTGTAAAGCCAAATCTGCTGAAAGGTGCTTCCCCGGATAAAGCGGTCACCACCCATCCCAACTTTATTATAGCGGTCATACGAGAGCTAGAGGATGCGGGTATGAAAGTGATCGTAGGTGATAGTCCAGGTGGGCCCAGTTCGAAAAAATTTTTGAAAAGATGTTATGAGAAATCGAATTGGACTAGGATACCGGATGAAACCGATGCGATTTTGAACTTTGATCTGTCATATTCTCATGTACCTTTACCTGAAGGACGGGTACTCAAATCAGTTCCGGTGATGAACGTATGCAGGGATGCGGATCTTGTGGTCAACCTACCTAAGCTCAAGACCCATTCCCTCACGGTATTTACGGGTGCGGTGAAGAACACATATGGGATGGTTCCCGGACTTATGAAGTCCGCGTTTCACGGGCAGTACAAGGGGATGAAGAGATTTAACAGGATGCTTCTAGACGTACACGACGCGGTTGCACCGGATATATCCATCATGGACGGGATCATAGGTATGGAGGGAAAGGGGCCCGCTGGCGGTGATCCTGTTAAATTGTCACTCATCCTCGCTTCTACCGACGCTCCGTCCTTGGATCATGTAGCGTGTAGAGCCGTGGATATCGATACTTCGAAAGTGCCTTTGCTAAGGGAAGTAAAACTTCCAGATATAGAAGTTGTAGGAGAACTACCTAGGGGGGTAAGTATCGACTATCCTAAAGGGGGTTCTACACCCTGGTGGTTGCCTGAAACCTTTGGTGGTGTGATGGCGAACCTGTACATGAAAAGGCCTGAGCTATATGAAGAGAAGTGTATCTCCTGCGGGGAGTGCATGAGGGTATGTCCGGAGGATGCCATCAAGATGAACCAGTATCCCAAGATAAGCTGGTGGAAATGCATAAGGTGTTACTGCTGCGCAGAGATATGTCCTGAAGACGCTCTTGAGCCTAGATGACGCTCATAAGCCGCTCTCTAGGTCTCGGATGACCCCTTCGAGATCATCGGATTTTACCAAACCAGATGCTAATAGAACTCCTACAGTTCCGAGTTCCAGGGCCTTTTTTACATCCTCTCCGTTCTTTACTCCTGCACCGCACAGCACTTTGACCTCGGGATCCACAGACTTCACCCTTTCTACAGCCTCTCTAACTACTTCGGGTTTTGCAGTCGATACTGATATATCCCCGCCGATGAGCTCCGGAGGTTCGTAGGCCACAAAGTCAGGTTTCAGTGCCGCCGCAGCCGCAGAGGTCGCCGGATTGTTGGCACATACCACGGTGGTCAGCCCCTTTTCTTTACACATGGTCACTATCTCGTCGATCTCCGATAACTTCAGCCTGTTCTCCGAGTGGTTGATCAGGGTCCCTTCAACCCCTGCATCTACCATGGCATCTATCAAAAGATGACCGGTGTTGCTCCCGGGTTTGACGGCGTCGATGTGCTGTGAAAAAACAGGTATATCCGTCTCTTCTTTGACTGTACGGATATCCACCGGTTGAGGGCACACCGCCCAGGACGCATTGGCGTTCTTTTCGATCTTCTTGGTCAGTTCCAACCCACTATCGCCTATGGACTGGCTGTACGTCTTATAGTTCACCATAATCACAGGAGTTTCTATCATAGCTATCGGTGGTTTATCGGGTCAACAGATAAAAAATTAACCGTTTCCTTATACCGACATTGGTTAGAGTGCTGATCGCATATATTTCATGATATCTTACGAACAGGATGTAACATGGATCGGTCGCCGTGATCATCCTGGTATCGGTGCTGCTGATGAAGAGAGGTAAAACTGGCTCTCCGGAAACGGAGGACGAATACTTGGACGAGGATCTTTCTGAGGACATATGAGCGGACTATGATGTGAGAGGGACTTGTACCCGACCGGTAGATCAGCGTTCGTCTTACCTGGACCGAGGTCACGTCCCATGGATACGATGGGATACAGCTGGGTCTTTACGATGCCATATATGTCAGTAAAATTAATATATCTAGAAATCGTTAACTTTATCTGAGGCTGGATAATACCCACCTTGTTCGATAGTCGGAGACGATCGAAAACATGTTAAGGGTAAAAACGAGCGTTATGTGTGTTGTTGTGTTACTTGTAGTGAGCGTTATCGGTGTAGCCGTTGGTATCAGCGTTGATGATGAGCTGCAAGAAGACGATCCTGTGGAGATCTACGATTGGCATGAATTGGATGCTGTGAGAGATGATTTGGACGGTGACTACGTTTTGATGAACGATCTTACACCTGAATGCGAAGGTTATGATGATTACAACGAACGGAGAGAGAATTACACCAAAAGGTCGGATGCAGGATGGGGTGAAACCTGGGACGAGGGAGATACTATAGACATACCTTTTTATGAGGATGATTATGAATCGATATTGTCAGTTGAAGATGAAGACGAAGACTCTATAAGCTATACAGTAGACCATCCCATAATCACGATAGAGGAAGATACTGAAGAAAGATATATTTATGTAGAGTATGAAGATGCAGTTATTGGATGGGAAGCGATAGGAGATTATGATGAGGATGTCGAATTTACAGGAACTTTTGACGGTCAGAATCATACGATAGAAGGACTCTACACAAATAGACCCGATTCTAACGATGTTGGACTTTTTGGAGGTACTGAAGATGTCAATATCATGAATCTTGGTGTGCTTGATGCAAAAGTAAGAGGTTACTCTCGAGTAGGCATCCTCATAGGAGGACACGATGGGGCGGTTAGAAATTCTTACGCAACTGGAGATGTGATTGGAGAAAATTGGTTTGTCGGCGGACTCATTGGTACTAAAGGTGGTGGCACTGTCATTAATTCTTACGCAACTGCAAACGTGAGCGGAGAGGTTAGAATAGGCGGACTAGCAGGAAATAATAATGGTCAGATCTTTGATTCGTACGCTTCTGGAAACGTGAGCGGACGAAATATTGTCGGTGGGCTAGTCGGAAGTAATCAAATTGGAACCGTGGTGAACTCATATGCCACAGGAGGAGTCAATGGAAACGAGAATGTAGGTGGACTGGTAGGGGTTGGAGGTACTGAGGAGAATTCTTTTTGGGATATCGATGCAACAGGCCAAGATGAAAGCGACGGTGGAACAGGAAAGACCACCGCAGAGATGAAAAACGTTGCGACCTACACATATACCGACACAGAAGGATTGGACAACCCTTGGGATTTCATCGATGATCCTTACGATGACGAAGGTGATGAAGACATCTGGGATATAGATGAAGAGGGAGAGATCAACGACGGCTATCCTTTCTTGAGTTGGCAAGAAGAGCAGGACGAACACGAACTTACTATAAACATAGAAGGGGAAGGATCAGTGGAGGTCAACGGCCAAGAAGTAAGAGATGGATGGAGTGGAGCAATAGAAGAATATGATGTTACCCTAACAGCCTTACCCGATGAAGGCCATGAGTTCGTAGAATGGGATGGAACGGATGAAACGGATGAAACGGGTGAAGAGATCACCATCACGATGGATGAAGATAAAGAATTGACCGCTCACTTCGAGATCAAGACTTATAATCTCACTGTTGACACGGTGGGTGAAGGGACGGTTGACATAGAACCTGAGAAAGAG
>PWKY01000092.1 GCA_003560595.1 Thermoplasmata archaeon
GAGAAGGATTACGATTACGACGTTACGGATCTAGAGGGTAAGGCGGTAAAGAAGAAGGGAAAATTCAGCCACTGCAAAGCCATAGGGTGGTACGTTGATGATTTTAATCGAGCTCAGGTATCCATCAATCTGACCAATTACAAAGAAACGTCCATCCACGATGTGTACGAAGAGTCCAAGAAGATAGCTAGAGAGATGGGTGTAACGGTAACAGGCAGCGAGATCGTGGGCTTGGTCCCATATCAAGCACTTATGGATTCCGGAAGATATTATCTTGAAAAACAGGGTCAACCCACGGGAGTACCATGGTGTGATGTTGTTGAAACGGCCATACAATCACTGGGGTTGAGGGATGTTTCCGAGTTCGATATCGAATCCAAGGTGATCGGTGCCCCATGGACACCTGAGGATGCACTCGCCTCCATGAACGTAGATGAGTTCGTGCACGAGGTTTCACGTGATTCCTCCACACCCGGTGGTGGAAGTATAGCGGCACTTTCAGGTTCCTTGGGTGCAGCTCTGTGTTCCATGGTATGTAACCTCAGCACAGGAGGGCGCGGTACCAAGGAGATAGACGAAGTGCTCATGCCTGTAGCCCATGATGTGCAGGAGCTAAAGCAGAAACTGTTAGCCGCCGTGGATGAGGACACAAGTGCTTTCGACATCTATATGGAAGCAAAAAAGATGCCCAAATCGACCGATGAGCAGAGAGAGAGGAGAAAGAAGGCCATGGAAGAGGGTTTGAAGATGGCGATACAGGTACCGCTGGATACCGCGAAGATGTCCGGAGAGGTGATGGAACTGATGCTGGATGCCGCCCGACACGGTAAGAAGGGGGCACTCAGTGATGCTCTCGTCGGTGCCCAGATGGCCTACTCCGGTGTCATCGGAGGCATCGAGAACGTAAAGATCAACCTAACCGATATGAAAGATCAAGAGTATGTTGATTCCTTGCTAAATGAATGCGAAGAGATCAAGGAGCGTGCAGGTGAAAGGTTGAAAGAGGTGCAGAACATAGTAAAAGATCGGTAGAAGAAACTCGCAAAGAGTTACTTGAAGTGATCGACAGAGTTGGATATCATATAGATAAAAACTGAAGAAACGCTCGTGGAAGTGTTACCTTTTTGTGGCTGACACCATGGACACTTGGAGGTGTATCAAAAGGCCATGGAGTTATCATTGTACTTTGTTACACCGATTCTTAGTTGATTATGTAGATAGAGGTCCCAGGCAGCTAGAGAACCAGATCTATCTTCTTGAACACAAATGTAAAAGACCTGATAAATTCATACTTCTAAGGGGAAACCACGAGACAAATGAAATAAATATCATAGACTCAGATTATAATGCTGATGTGCGCATTCAAACAGATGCGGTGGTTGAGAGAAGGTATGTTATAGGCGTAGATAAAAATATCGTCGATAACAATACATTCGCGATAACCGAATATTTATATGAGTATGGATCTAAGGAAGAAGCATGGGACGTCTTGTTATCAGATCCTTCTCTGGTGATCTCAAACGCTCCTACAGACCAATTCGAATCTCTAGTACAGATCATGAAACTAGTTGAAATAGTTACATCTATCGACCGAAATTACGAGTTACAGGTGAAAACGGTGATCGGTTTCATGGATCAGACAGTTATCAGTGGCTATTTCATGTCTAAACAAAACATTGAATTGGAATTCAACATCACCTCTAATTCTCTATTTTTCTTCAACGTAAAAGAGGGTATCGATGCTGACGAACTTACCAAGGATTTGAACCGTGAGTTCATCGGGCACGGTCTTCAGACCATAGTTCTAGGCACTGTGATCCGGGAGGCCATGAGTGTGACCTCTATGTTCTTCGACCTTTTCAGCGGATATATGGGGTTAGGGCTGGTTGTTGGTATAGCAGGGCCCGGTATGATCAGCTTAAAAGCGGTGCACGAACGGCGCCTGGTGATAGGCATGATGAGGGCCATAGGATCCAATAGAAAGATGATACGATACGCCTTATTGATCGAGAATTCGTTCATAACCCTCGCAGAAATAATCCTTGGATCATTCCTTGGTATCGCCATCGGGTGACTGCCGTAGTATGATGGTTTAAAACCCATGGGATGGGAGTTTTCTATCCCCTGGATATCGAATTTGACCATAGGAGGCATAGCCTACGTTGCTGTGCTGCTGACCGCAATACCCAGCGCACAGAAGGCCAGCAAAGTATCACCTGCCGAGGTGTTGAAGTTCGATCCTCACAACACTTCTCGGTTTAGTACTCCATGATTATTTTGTCCGATGGTATATTGTCCGGTATTTTAACATCAGAACCTGTCTGAAAAATAGTTGTTCATAAAATCAGGTAAATACTCGATATTGTTCCTACTCATCTTTTGATAGTGGAATATATAACATTTTTTCTTAAAAAGATTTATCGTATTTTTTTGAATAGTGTTCCGAATAGATGGGAAATTATTTTATACGCCTTACACTCGATTAACCCCGATGTACGGATTGATAGGGGTCGGTCTAGCATTCTTGGTCCTTGGAGTACTCATATCATCGAAAATAGATTTTGGGATCGCCCTACTATCGGCCACCGGCGTTTTGTTACTAGCTTCTGACCCCTCCTACACCTCGCTGTTATGGTTGAGAGATATATTGTTTGAATACGATACTATCAACCTAGCGGTAGTGATAATTTTGATCGGCTTCATAGGATATGTTTATAGGGATTCTGGACAGGTAAGTCGAATAATCAAGGAACTGCGGATAGCAGTTCCTGACAGAAGGATGGTCATCGCCTCCATCCCGGCCATATTCGGCCTATTACCCATGCCCGGTGGAGCCTTGGTATCCGCACCATTGATAGATGAGGAGGGTGATGAACTTGGGTTGGACGGTGTACACAAAGCTTTCTTGAACTGGTGGTTCAGACACGCCTGGTTTTCAATCTATCCCTTAAGCGTAGGCCTTATCTTTGCAGCCTCTATCGCAGGAGTCAATATTTATCACATAGCTCTGTTCAACCTTCCGATCTTCGCAGTTCATCTGATAGCTGGTGCAGTCTTTGGATTGGGCAAGATAAAAGTTGAGCAGCAGAAGGATGATGGAACTGTAAAATTCCTATTATTGATATATGATTTTCTTCCGATCATCATGGCACTCATCCTCAACGGTGTCTTTGGTATCCCCATGGCGCTGTGTTTGTTGATAGCGGTTATCATCTTGATGATGCAAAATCGTGAACGTTACGATTCGAGCAATCTCCCTAATTTACTGAAAAACGGGATTTCAGTAAAACTGCTCATGGCCGCTATCGGCATAATGATGTTCAAAGGGGTGATTGAAAGAACCGACGCACTTCAACCTTTGGTAAGCTTACTCCAGGGTCACGTACCATTGGTTATGGTGGTTTTGATAGCGGCCTTTACCTTCGGATTCCTTTTAGGACATCTACCGGCGGCCGTAGGTGTAGGATTCCCAATCCTCATACCACTGCTACCTACGATCAACTTTCAGATGGCAGCAACTCTGTTTTTATTTACCATGTTGGGGTACGTGGTATCTCCTATCCATCTATGTATCGTGCTCACGTTAGAGTACTTCAAGGCAGATATGAAGAAGTTCTACCGTAGAGCCACGGCGGCGATCATAGTGTTGGTATCCGCAATATTCTTATGGTTGTTTGTAACCGGAACGCTGTTTATGTTCTAACAGCTCTTTTCTTTAAGACGTTCTATCAGTAACGGAACTATCTTGTTTATATCCCCAACGATACCGAAATCCGCCATCTCGAATATAGGTGCCTTTGGATCCTTGTTTATAGCTATGATGTACTTTGAACCTCTGATACCTACACGGTGCTGTACCGCTCCGGATACTCCACAGACGATATCCAATTCAGGGGATATGGTCTTACCGCTCTGTCCAACTTGGTGGGATTTCGGCATTATATCGTCCTCCACGATCGGACGGCTGCATCCAACGGTACCACCTAGTAATTTTGCCAGTTCTCTCAATCTATCGAATCCTTCGTCTCCACCGACTCCCCTACCGCCGGTGATCACAACGTCCGCTTCCTCGACAGATATCTCACCGGTCTCTTCCGGTTCCATGATCTCGAGTATCTCGGTTTTGATGGAATCTGAAGCTATCTTTACCTTCTCTTCGATGATTTCAGCCTTTCGATCATGATCTGGTTCTAAAGGCTGCATCACATGGGGTCTCACGGTGGCCATCTGCGGCCGTGTATTTGGACATATTATGTCAGCCATCACGTTTCCGCCGAAGGCAGGTCGCGTCTGAAGAAGTACTTTACAACCTTCCACCTCAGTTATTGATAATCCGGTACAATCCGCTGTCAGTCCCAGTCCTAGATGCCCAGCTACAGAAGGTGCGAGATCTCTTCCAAGATGTGTAGCACCCATTATGAACACGCTGGGTTTGTATTTGGATATCAAAGAGATCAGAGCGGTTGTATATGCTTCAGTGTTGTAGTTGCTCAACTTTTCATCCTGCACCATATATACTTTCTCGGCCCCATAGGCTGCCAATTCGTCACAAAGATCTTCCACATCATCTCCAAGAATCACGGCACAAAGCTCTTCACCAAGTTCGTCTGCCAGTTCACGAGCTTTACCGAGTAATTCAGGTCCGGTGGGGCGACACACGTTACCATGCTGTTCTGCAAATACCCACACACCGCTGTATTCGGCCGAATTCGCTCTACAAGCTTTCAGTACGGGTTCTATAGCGTCTACTGGACATGCGGTAACACAGGCACCGCAGGAGATACATAGCTCCTGTTCCAGCTTTGCGATCTTTTCTTCCATGAATATAGCGTCAACAGGACACACTTTCACACATTTTTCACAGCCTATACAGACTTTCTCGTGTATCTCTATCATAGTATCCCCTCGTCTTCAAAGAATTGGATCAATCGGTTTACAGCAGTTTCAGGTTCATCATCTACGATTATTCCTTCGCCTTTAGGTGGTGGTGAATATGTCCTGATGACCACGCTCTCGGAACCGTCGAGTCCGTATTCAGACGGTTCACCACCTAGATCTTCATGGTTCCACTCTTCGTAGGTCTTTCTCTTAGCCTTCATTATCTCTCGTATATTTGGTATCCTCGGTTCGAATCCAGGGGTATGCATGCATGCTATCATCGACGGGAGTTCACATTTTATACTGACGAATCCCTCGTCTGTTTCTTTTTTGCAAACTACGTGATCGCTGTTCACGGAATCCACTTCAGTAACGAAAGTGAGCTGTGGTATCCCCATATGGGCGGCTACTTCGGGACCAACCTGAGCGGTGTTTCCATCGGAAGCCTCTTGACCCATGAAAACAACATCGGCGTCTCCGATCTTTTTGATCGCTCTTCCCAGTGTGACCGCGGTAGCCCAGGTATCAGCACCGGCGAATACTCTATCTGTTAAGAGTATCGCTCTATCCGCACCTATAGCTAAGCATTTGGTTAGAGCTTCTTTTGCCTGTGGTGGTCCCATGCTCAATGCGACTATCTCTATGTTTTCATCACTTTTTTCTTTTAACTCGACAGCCAAGTTCAAAGCAAATTCGTCGAAGGCATTCAAAACCGATGGAACCCCCTCTCTGATTATGGTCCCCGTTTCCTCGTCAACTTCAACTTCAGTTGTATCTGGCACTTGTTTTACGCAAACTATGAACCTCACTGGCTCACCTCATATTTTACTTGTAAGGTACGTAATCTTTACCCAGAGTTTCTCTACCGATGACGATCTTCTGTATGTTGGCACCACCTTCTGCACCTACACAGTATGACATAACTCCACGCCATGCGGTTTCGAAGATGTATTCAGAGCTGTATCCCGCTGCACCTAACCAGTGCATCGCGTCGTCGGCGGTGTCCTTTGCAAGATGCGGTATCTTGTATTTTATCATAGATATCCACTTTGCTATCTCGGTGGGCTTATAGGTCTGTGGCTTTCCGGTTCTCTCCAGCCAACCTTCTTCGTCGTACCTCGTGTCCTGCATATCGGCGACCTTGTTGACCATCAGTCTGCTGGCTTCCATCTCTGTGTATCTCTCGACAAATTCGAACTGGATAGCCTCGTACTTAGCCAACGGACGACCGAACGTTTTTCTTTCTTTTATGTAATCTGCAGCCTCTTCAAGAAGTCTACGGGTAACTCCTACCGCACTAGAGCCGATGAGTATCCTTGCGTTGTCGAATCCTTCCATGGTATAGTAGAATCCTTTTCCTTCTTCTCCCAGCATGTACTCCTCGGGGATCCTCACATCTTCCATGATGAATCCACCGGTAGATATTGAATTTCTTCCTGCGTCGTCGTATGGCTCCGTCGGAGTCACCCCTTCTGTATCGATAGGCACGAAGAAAGCGGTCATGTTCTTGTGTGCTGCACCGGGTACCTTATCACCGGTCCTTACGTTAACCCAGTAACCGCCACCTATATCCTTAGCTTCCTCAACACCACTGATGAATGTTTTCTCACCGTTGAGCACCCATTCGTCACCGTCTTTTTCTCCAGTACATTTGAAGTTAGCAACATCGGAGCCTCCACCTGGTTCGGTGGTAGCTATACCTATGAACTTATCTCCTCGGATAGCTGGCTGTACGTATTTCTTACGTATCTCTTCGTTTGCGTATCGATCGATGGTGAATCCCCATCCGGTTTCTACAGCCATGAATCCTGCCGCAGTGGCTATACTGGGATCGATGTAACCGATGATATCCGCTATCGTTGCCTGGTCCTTCCAGTTCAGTCCCATTCCACCGCGTTCCTCGGGAACGGTTCCCATTATGACTCCAAGATCTCCTAAACCTTTTGTGAGGTCTTTTGGATATGGGTGACCTTCTCTATTCATCTTGATTACCCGGTCTAAAGGCATATTTCTTTCTGCCCAATCGAGTAAACTCTCTTTGAAAAGCTTCTGCTCTTCCGTTAAGTCCCTATCATCTGATAATTTGGTCCTTGCCATTATACCACCTTTAAATACGGCCCAAACAGGCCCATGCTTCCGAAATTAGAAGGGGTATTATAACTTTTGCATAGATCTACGCGGATATTTAGAGATGTTAATGAAGAACAATTATGAATTTAGTAGTGTATAGTTAGTGTTCTTTAACGTTACAGTACTCACAATCTTCATCACACGGCTCCATATGCAC
>PWKY01000076.1 GCA_003560595.1 Thermoplasmata archaeon
AATACCAGTACCATGAAGATATTCAAGATCTTATCTCTCATACCGATCTTCCCCCTTATGATGTAAATTAGGTATACTATCGCAAAGTATAACGATCATTCTATTACCTCTTGATTAATAAACTATATTATCGAATATAAATGTTTCCTTTGGTCTGAGTATATACTCTTTAAGTAACTTTTATATACGTCTCCCGCTTCCATTTTTCATCATGAACCGTACATGCATTAACTCAGGATTAATCATCATAAGATGAGTTGACGGTATGTTCGGTTCTCGTTTATCAGCATTTTTCGGGGATCGATTATGAATAAAAAGGAACACCGCTTCGAACCACTCGACAAGGATACAATGTTCACGGAGAAAGAGTTAGAAGTACTTAGGTTTTGGAAGGATAATAACATAGCAGAAATATCTCGCAGTCGAGAGAGGGACAAAAAGTTCGGTTTCACAGAAGGGCCTCCCACCGCTAACGGACTTCCACACATCGGCCACGTGCTCACCAGGGTGGCAAAGGATGTGTATCTTAGGTATAAAACTATGGATGGATACCAGATCGTACCGAACATAGCTGGGTGGGATACCCACGGTCTTCCTGTAGAGATCGAAGTTGAAAAAGACCTGGGGATAGACTCGAAAGAGGAGATACTTGAATTTGGATTGGAAAAATTCAACCGCATGTGCAAAGAGAGCGTCTTCAAATACGAAAAGGAATGGAGAGAGATGAGCGAGCGTATCGGATTCTGGATAGATTACGATAACGCTTACATAACCATGGAAGACGAATACATCGAAAGTGTCTGGTGGAGCCTCAAAGAGATCTGGAAAATGGGACTCCTGGAAGAAGGGCACAAAGTGGTCCCTTACTGCCCTCGATGCGGTACACCACTATCTAGTCACGAGCAAGCACAGGGTTGGAAGCAGGTACGGGATCCATCCATATACATAAGGTTCAAATTGAAGGACGAGGACGCATATCTCCTTGCCTGGACTACTACTCCCTGGACACTCATATCCAATCTATTACTCACCGTGGGAAAAGATCTAGATTACGCCTTGGTCGAGTATGAGGGCGAAAAGTATTACCTGGCTGAAAAATTGGTGGACGAGGTGTTCGAGGATGTCGAGGTGATCAAAACTGTGAAAGGAGAAGAACTTCTGGGAAAGGAATATGAACCCATATTCCCATACGTTACTTCTACCAGTAAGAGCCATTACGTCACCCACGCCGACTTCGTTAGCCTGGAAGATGGTACCGGTATAGTACACATCGCTCCTGCATTCGGTGAGGACGACAGTCAGCTTTGCCAGGAAGAGGGAGTAGCACTGGTGAATCCAGTGGATGAGAACGGTAAATTCACAGAAGAAGTCGCAGATTACGCGGGAATATTCGTAAAGGACGCCGACGGACAGATAATGACTGATCTTTACGAACGAGGAGATCTGATAAAGAGAGCATCAATCAAACATACCTACCCGTTCTGCTGGAGGTGTGATTCACCTTTACTTTACTACGCTCTAGAGAGCTGGTTCATACGTACATCCAAAGAAAAGCAGCGTTTGATAGATAATAACGAAAAAGTTAGGTGGAAACCCGAACATCTGAAGCACGGTAGGTTCGGCAATTTCCTCGACGAATTGAAAGATTGGTCCCTCAGCAGGAACAGATTCTGGGGTACACCCTTACCCATATGGATATGTTCGGAAGAACATCAGCACTGTGTAGGCAGTAAAGAGGAGCTGGAAGAGATGGCTACCGAACCCCTGCCCGAGGACTTCGAGCTCCACCGTCCGTGGGTGGACAGGGTAAAACTGGAATGCCCGGAATGCGGTAAAGATATGAGCAGAGTTGAGTACGTTATCGACTGCTGGTACGACAGCGGCAGCGCACCCTTCGCACAGTTCCACTACCCCTTCGAGAACAAAGAACGTTTCGAAGAGGCTTTTCCGATAGACTTTATAACCGAAGCTCTAGACCAAACAAGAGGGTGGTTCTACAGTTTGCTGGCCATAAGCTCGTTATTGCACGATAAACCGGCTTACATGAGCTGCCTTACCCTCGGTCTTGTCCTTGATGAGGATGGGGAGAAGATGAGTAAAAGCAAGGGTAACGCGGTCGGTCCTATGGAAGCTATAGATAAACTAGGTTCAGATGCTATAAGATTGTACTTCCTTAGCCTACCGGTATGGAGATCATCAAGGTTCAGCGAGGAACTGGTGAGAGAGAAGATAAGCAAGACTTTGAATACGTTGACCAACGTAGTTTCTTTCTTCGTCAGCAATGCAAACATAGACGGTTTCGTACCTGATGAGTTCGAAGTGGAAGATAAACTAGATAGGTGGCTGCTTTCAAAGAATCAGAGCCTGGTATTCGAAGTGAGAAAGTATCTGGATGACCTGGAGGTCCACAAAGCTACCAGAGCCATAGAAGGCTTCATCGATGACCTCAGTAACTGGTATCTGCGTAGAAGTAGAAGGCGGTTCTGGGAAGGAGATGAGAAAGACAAAGAGAGCGCTTACAACACTCTTTACACCTCTTTAAAAAATCTTACACTAGTGATGGCTCCGTTCACACCCTTCATCACCGAAAGGATATACCGTTCGCTCTTCAAGGTCACAGAGGATGAGGGATCCGTTCATCTATTGGAGTATCCGGAATTTGACGGATCTATGGTTGATAGAGATCTGGAAAAGAAAATGTCTTACGTCATCCAGGTGGCCGAACTAGGTAGGAACGCCCGCCAGAAGAGTAACATAAAGCTCAGACAGCCTTTAAAGGAAGCATTCGTGGTCACTGATGATAAGGAAAAACAGCAGGCGATTCAGCACTTCAGTGAGGTACTGAAAGATGAATTGAACGTCAAGATACTGGAGGTCAAAAAGGACAGATCCTCTTTCATGAAATTCGTAGTCAGCCCCAACTTTTCGTCCCTAGGACCTAGATTCAAAGGAGACGCTGGAAAGGTAGCTGCTATGATCGAACAAGCGGATAAAGAAAAGGTGGTAGAAGCTGTATCAGATGAAAGAGACATCGAAATAGATGGATACACGCTTATACCTGAAGACTTCAAAGTTGAAAAGGAGTTAGCAGAGGGTTATACCCTCAGCGAAAACGGAGAGCTCAATGTCTTCATCAACACCGTTCTGGATGAAGAACTTATCAACGAAGGTTTGGCAAGGGACGTCGTAAGGCGTATACAGACCATGAGGAAAGAGATGGACCTGGGTTACACTCAGAACATACACACTAGATACGAAGGTGATGAGAAGATAACAGAAGCCGTCAAGGTGATGAAAGAGTATATCTCACGTGAAACACTCTCAAAAACACTAGAAGAAGGAAAGGGAAACGGTTACGATAAAGACTGGGATATAGATGGTATGATCATCACTCTAAACGTAGAAGCGATCGATGGATAAAAGATATAAACACCAACACAGATGATAGGAAGGTAATCAGATGGATGAAGTGGAATTAGTTGTAAAAAAAAGGAATAGCTTGTTCAGGTTTCCCGAGGACATGGAGTATAGAGACCTGGCACCGGTATTTCCTGAGTTGTTAGACTTGTTCATGAGGATCTCGGATCAGTATCCAGAGGATAGTGGAGAGGAGTACATGGAGATGCTCATACGTTTGAACCTGAAGGACCTTACGCAAAATAAAAAGCCCATGGGGCATAACAGGGAAGCAAGATACAGGATGATATTTCCACAGGAAAGCGATAGGGTAGAATTTTTTGTTTATCCCAGGATATCTGAAGACGAATCGGAAATCGATGTTATCACCCAGAAGTTGAGTGACTTTTTTGATGATAAGGATATCGAGCACGAGATCATCTGGGATCAGATGCGCTCTTTGATGAAAGAAGAAAAGATATGAGTCTATCGGTCAAAGAATGATCTACAAACAGAATTCAGTTCGTCAGTAGAATTGTAAAGAAAATCCGAGGGCATGGATTTTTTGTAGCGTGAATAGTTGAATCTTTTGTCCATCAAAACGATGACCGCCTTATCTTCTTTTGACCGTATAGACCGACCGGCTGCTTGAAGTACTCTATTCAATGCAGGGTATATCCTGGTATAATCGTATCCCTTCTGCCTTCCGAACTTGTTTGTATAGTAATCTTGTAAAGCGTCTAACTCTAATGATGGGGGTGGGAAGGGGATGCCTATTATAAGTACGCTGGATAATATATTGTTACGGTAATCAACTCCCTCGGACAGGCTTCCTCCTTGAACACCGATCAACAGTTTATCGTTGTTGATGTGCAGCTTATTTACCATCTCTTCTTTATCACGTTTTCCCAGTGAACGCTCTTCGATCAACATCTGTTTTTCAAGATGCACACGTTCCAAACGATCGATTATCTTGTTCATCAAGCTGTAGGATGGGAAGAAAGCCGCCACGTTACCTGGCGTGTTGTTGCACACATCGGCTATGGCATTGGCATAGGCTTGGTACATTGGTATGCTTCTCTCTTTGTAAGAAGTTGTCAGGTTGCTAACGCTGACCACCTCCCGGTTCTCAGGTGGGAAGGGAGAACTGTATCTTTTTATGATCGGTTCATCTATTCCCAAAAGATCGGCATACATCTCACCAGGGTGAAGGGTACCGCTCATTAGTACTGCTCCCGGTGTTCGATCGAATACCTCTGCAGATAAGTATGCCGGATCGAGTAAACTCACTCGTAATGTTGGCGGGTCGGGTTCGAAACTTCTGAACACCTCCTTTCCCTCGTGCTGCCACTGGCTCAAAAAGGATACCAAATGTAATGGGGCGGTTGCTGCGGAATCCCGTTCGATCAGTGCAACCGCTTGTTCGTTCAAATCAGGTATCAGTGATCCAACGTCTTCGTACCTGCCGAATCCTCCTCTCAAAGCAACATCCACCTTATCGTCGAAAAATTCCTTATCAATCACTTTCTTATTTTCCTTAACACCCGCCAGTTCGTTCATCAACCGCTTGATGAAACCAGCGAGTTCTGCGTTTTGATCGTTAAGAAGTGCGAAGGCTTCGCTGAGTAACGGCAGTGATATCTCCTCGTTTAGATGTGCCCTTACTCTGTCTGGAAGATTATGTGCCTCGTCAACGATGAGATATATATCATCTAACTCTGCCTCTACGGTTTTGAGTACAGTTTCCCGAATATCCGAGAATACGTAGTTATAGTCACAGACCACTACCTGGGCATCCTGGGCAGCCTGGAGGGCCGCCTTGTGAGGACATACACCTTTACGATAACAAGTTCTTGTTAATTCATCCACATGGAGGGGTCTTTTTTTGAGTTTGTCCACTACCTTATCCATCTTTTTACCGTACGTATTACAGCGGTTGTTTCCCGCTTCACTGCAGAAGCGTTCGAAGGCCGCGTAGGGTAAGGATCGGGATTCCTCTAGTGGGCACATATGTTGTTTAGATATCACGTCCACCGCGGAGATGTCTTTACGAAGATCCCTGACCGTGTCGATGGCCATACGATGCTGGGATTGCTTACTTGTCAAGAAAAATATCTTTTCATCGTCTGCGGCTTTAACGACGGCGGTCAGTGCCGCGACGGTCTTTCCTATACCGGTGGGTGCATGGGCCAATAATATCTTTCCTTCCTTGAAAGCATGTTCTGAATCCTCCATGAATTGCTTCTGACCGCTGCGTATATTCTTGTATGGAAATATCCCTACACCACCCTCTCTTAACTCGGGAGAAGAAGTTTTAACCCTGTGGTTAGCATCGGATCTATTGCACTTTGGGCAGTCGTCTGAATTGGGAGGTAACATGGTACTACATCGGCTGCAAAATCCCGGCATCAAAACACCCAAAAGGACATGATTATTATTACTTTTGGATTTGGATACACCAAAGTCCCGCAACAAATAATAAATAAAGAGTGCAGGATACGAAAGTCGAACAAAGGTGTTAATCGATGGAATGTAAAAAAGAAGATAACATGGAAAGGTGCAACTGTAGCTATCCTGGATGCCCTCGTAAGGGTATATGTTGCGAATGTCTGGCCTATCATCTATCTAACAACCAACTGCCGGCATGCGCTTTCCCTGATGATGTAGAGAAGACCTACGACCGTTCATTTTCCAAATTCGCCGAGATACATGGTTGAGATCGAGAGTATAATAGCCAGAGGTTTTTCCTCTAACGTTTTCATCGTTAAAGGAGAGAAAAACTTCATCGTGGATACCGGTTTAGGGGATGAAATGATCGATGGAATTCGGGGGGATGTAGATTGCATATTACTCACACATAGACATTTCGACCACACCGGTAATTTAGAGAAGATGATGGAGTTATTAGATGTACCGGCCTACGCTTATCACTTGGAAGCCGAGGCTCTGAGGAAGGCTGACGACCGGACTATACTTTCAAGTAGTTTCGGTACCCGGATGCCCGAAATAGACGTTAAGGATCTGAACGATAATACTTTCGGTGGTTTCGAAGTTATCCATACACCGGGCCATACAGACGGAAGCATCTGTCTCTATCATCGAGATGAGAAGATACTTATATCCGGGGATACGGTATTCCCAGGGGGCGGGGTAGGGCGAACGGACTTACCGACAGGTGATATGGTAAAATTGATCGATTCAGTGAAGAGATTAAAAGAGTACGACGTTGAGTCTATCTACTCTGGCCATGGATATGTTGTAGAAGAAGACGGCAGCAGACATATCGACCTATCTTTGAGGAATATATCATACCTGTGAGGAATAGACATGGAGATCAAATGCAGTAAAGAAGAATGTAAGGGCAAGAATATCGAAAACATACTGACCATGGTCAACGAGGTGCTTAGTATGGGTGAGTTGATAGTTTATCCTACAGAAACTCTTTACGGTCTTGGAGTTGACGCTACAAAGCCAGAATTGATAGACAAAGTCAGAGATATAAAAGGTACTCCCAGGGGGCAAGGGATATCCATAGCATATCTAGATATAGAACATGCTGTAGAATATCTTGGAGATATACCAGAGCTTGCATGGGATTTAGCTAAAAGATTTACACCAGGTCCCTTAACCATAGTTATAGAAAAAGAAGGTAAAACCGAAGGGATAAGGATACCAAACCACCCACTGACCAGACAGATTATCGAAGATTTCGGACCTATCACCTCCACTAGTGCTAACAAGCACGGTGCACCCTCGCCAATAGATACCAGTACCGCAAAAACACAGTTGGGTGACGATGTACGGTTGTACTTGAACTGCGGGAAGTGTGAGATAGGCAAGGGGACGACCGTGGTGAAAGTTGACGATAGAGTAGAGATCCTGCGGGAAGGTTCTATTTCAAAAGAAGAACTAGGTGATGTTGTTGGCTGTTGATGTTATCAAAAAATATCTGAAGGCAGGTAAAGCTGCTAGAAAGGCGCTTGTAAGAGGGACAGAAGTCTGTAAAGTGGGTACCTCCTACTTCGAAGTTGTCAAAGAAGTTGAAAGCGCTATCGCCGAAGAAGGTGCTTTTCCAGCATTTCCTGTGAACGTGAGTGTCAATCACATAGGTGCACACTATACTCCTTATCCCGGTGACGGTAAGGTTTTCAAGAAAGGGGATGTTGTGAAAATCGACGTTGGATGCCATGTAGACGGATACATAGCAGATAACGCCGCTACCGTGGAGTTGGAAACAAAAAGATATACCGATCTTATAGAGGCAGCGGAAGAAGCTCTTTCAGTGGCGATCAAAACCATAAGAGAAGGTGTCAAAACCGGAGATGTCGGGAAAAACATAGAGTCAGTGATCAATAATAGAGGCTACCGGCCGATAAAGAATCTTTCCGGACATGCCATAGAAAGGTATGAACTCCATTCGGGATTATCGATTCCTAATGTAGGTAGAGGTAGAGATAAGATACAAAAAGGTATGATACTGGCTGTTGAGCCCTTCGCTACAGATGGTAAGGGTAAGGTGGTAAATGGTAGGTCTAGTGAGATCTTACGTCTAAGAGGAGAAAGGCGTCTAAAAGGTGAAGATTTAGAGTTCTATCGTTGGCTGAAGAATACCTTCGATGATCTACCTTTTGCATCCTACTGGTGTAGATCCTATGGTAAGGAATATCAAAGATTGTTGAAAAGGGTAAAACGTTTCGGAGCTGTCATGGCTTATCCGATACTGGTAGAAGCAAATAATGGTATCATAACACAAAGAGAAGATACGATGATCGTGACTTCGAAGGGTGCGAGGGTTATCACCAAATAATTCACATCTTCTTTTTCCAATCTTCCATAATCGTTTTACTCTTGAATATTTTATCCCAATCCTCGTCGTAGTGTGGGTTTGTGATGGTGACCAAAAAGATCACGAAGATGAATGCCAAGATGAAGGGTACAACTACCACACCAGAGATTGTGAGAAATTCTGCACGTATAATAATCTTTGAAAGGCTATCTGCAGGGGTAGGATGCATAGCAAGTTTACCGAACCATAGAAGAACGGTGAGGGTAAATAACCATACATAAACCCGCCTTAAACGGTGGGAGATGGCATGCCAGTATGGGATCTTGAAATGAGGTGATCTAAGGTCCTCAGCAAGGAGTTTCAGCCATTCCCTACTGGTTACTTCGATATCCGGATCTAGAGTTCTAGATATATAATCCGTTTCCAACGCCCTGACTCGGCTGTGCCACACGTTGTAATACATGAACCTTCGGGCCTCTATACCCAATAATATTGCTATAAATAGTAATGCAAACAAAAGAAGTTCATGGGGGTGATGTGGGTCGGAAAAAGTCCAGGTTATCAAAGCGGAAAGGATCAGTATCGCCCAGTTAGTGGATGTGTCTAATCGGGTACGCCAAGTATAGGAACGCTGCATCTCACCCCTGTACAAGTGGGCGATAGTGGTAGATATGTCAGCGCTAGATTGCTGTTCTATAAAATCTTCAGGGTCCAAATCCTTCATCGTCCAACCATATTGAGAACGGGTATTTAACGATTGACCTCTTTTATTGGTGTGCGAGGCCTATGATTTCATCCAAAGATCCGTATCCTTCCTGGTCTAGGAGCTCTATCATCTCGGAACTTATCTTTTCTGCAGCATCAAGACCGCGATAGTATATCGAGGAGCCGAGCTGAAGAGCTGAAGAACCGGCCATGAAGTACTCTAGCGCATCTCGACCGGTTGTTACACCGCCACAACCTATGACGGGTATGTCAACACTCTTGTACACGTCGAAAACACATCGCAAGCCGATGGGTTTTATGCCCGGCCCGCTGTATCCTCCATACAAATTACCCAAAACAGGTCGGCCGGTTTCGTAGTTGATAGCCATAGATTTTACGGTATTGATAGCTACGATCCCATGAGCACCGGCATCTTCAACCACTTGTGATATAGTCACCATGTCAGACATCGGAGGTAGTTTAGGAAATACTGGTACATCTACATTTTTAACCACGTTTTCAACTATATCTCTAACCAATCCTACATCGGAACCTACGGAGGCACCATATCCTTCTGCATGAGGACAACTTAGGTTCAACTCTACCGCAGAAACTCCATGGTCCTCCATCTTTTTTGACAATCCTACAAAGTGATCTGTATTGGACGCATAAACGCTACCGATGATCGGTTTGTTGGGAATGAATTTACCGAGCTCTTTGCAAAATTCATCTATGCCAGGGTTAGGAAGGCCCATGGCGTTTAATATCCCTGTTTCTACGTCAACTATAGATGGATTGGGATGTCCTTCTCTTGAATCAGATCCCACGGATTTAGTGACTACGCCACCCATCCCCATCTCTATCATTTTTTCAAGGGATCCCGCTGTTTGGCCCATTATTCCAGATGCAAGTATCAAAGGTGGTTCAAAGGTTAAGCCCGCTAGGTTTGTTTTTAAATGCACCATGTATTACCCCATATAACATACCCTCTTTAACTTTTTTTGGAGATACAGCGATGATATTCAATCGATAAGATTATATGCAGTCCTTTCTTTTAGGGCAGACACAGGTCTTACAAAGTGATACACATGTTTAGGAATACTATAACCGGATTGGATAGGGTTTTTGTGACCGATATAAAACCTCCAAAGGTCGTATTGATTACCGGGCCTCCAGGCTCAATGAAGACGAGTTTTTGTTACAGTATGATGACAAGATTTGTCGAAAAATCAGGGGCTTTTGGCCTTTACACCACACTAGAGGAAACCGTGGATAGCCACTTAGCCAACATGAAAAGTCTTGGTATCGATCTGAGTTTGAACATGCAGATCTCAGATATAACCGACCTCAGAGAGATAGATCAGATAGTTGATGAGGACGAAGAAACGGATTATATAGCCTTCTTGGAGAACATGTTAAGACATTTTAAAAAGGAAAAAGGAGATAGATTCAAAGTCTTTGCTTTGGATTCACTAGGCGCCCTATATTCTTTGATGGAGCATGAAGAAAACATGCGAAAGAAGATGTTTTACTTCTTCAAACTACTACGGGACTTAGATCTATACAGCTTCGTGGTCATGGAAAGAAGTATAGGCGGTGAAGCTAATCTACTAGGTAACGAAGGCTTCCTTGTTGACGGAGTGATAATGCTTGGTATAGACCGTAACAGAGGAAAACTCACACGTTACCTCCAGATCGAAAAAATGCGGGCTTGTAAACATAGTATGGAAAAACACTCTTTGGAAATCGGGTCAGAGGGTATGAAGATACTCGGACCGATATTTGAATAAATTTCAAAAGAAAAAAATGCGGGCATATTAGTAAGGTATATAAATTAGAACTACTATGCCCTTATAATTCGTTACAGAATACCCACACGGGGGAATAAAATTGCCAGATGAAGATGAGTTTCTTACAGAGATGGAAGGATACGTTAGCAAGATGAAACAGCAGAAAAGCGTCCTTAAAGAAAAGGAGGCTAAGATAGATCAAAAAGAGGAAGAACTGCTGGAGAAAGAGAAAGAACTTAACTTGGAGAAGCAAACCGTTGCTCAAAAAGGTGAAGAACTTGAGGAACTAAAGAAAAATATCGAGGAAAAAAACTCGGCAATTGAAGAATCACGCTCAAAGCTCGACCAAGAAAGAACTGAGATCAAATCGGTGAGAGATTCGCTCTTGAGTAAAATACAAGATGTAGAAAGTCTCAAAGAAAATGTCTTATCTCGAAAACAAAAATTGGTCGAAAGAGAAGAGGCCATGGTTCAACGTGAAGAAGATCTAGATGAGAGAGAGAATTTGATAGTTTCTAAAGAAGAAGATGTTCTCAACAAACGTTCACAGCTTTTAGATACACTATCTGATTTAAAAACCTCTTTAGATGATTCATTGAATAAAAGTAAAGACATAATCACGAAGGAAAGACAACTCCTAGATCAAGACAAGAAATTATCTGACACTAGAAGCCGCTTATTGGATGCACATAAAAAGATGTTAGAACGTCAAAAAGAAGCCCTTTCTGAGGAGATGGAGATCGAGATGGATGTTCCAGATTTACCAGAGAGAGAAGACGTTACCACTGAAGAGATAGGTGAAATCCCGAAAACAGAAGTAGAACCTATGTCGGAGGAGGAAGAGGAACCTGAGGAAGAGCCCGAACCGGAAGAAGAACCCGAGGAAGAGCCGGAAGAGGAAGAAGAACCCGAGGAAGAGGAACCGGAAGAAGAACCTGAACCTGAAGAGGAGCCGGAAGAAGATGGACAGGTCGAATGTCCAAGCTGCGGAACCGAACTCAGCGCAGATGCGGAGATTTGCTACGCATGTGGAACTGAATTGGGTGAAGAGGAAGAAGAACCCGAGGAAGAGCCGGCAGAGGAAGAAGATGGACAGGTCGAATGTCCAAGCTGCGGAACCGAACTCAGTGCTGATGCAGAGATATGCTACGCATGTGGAACTGAATTGGGTGGAGAGGAAGAAGGTGATGAAGGAGGAGAATTGAACTGTTCAGTATGTGGAACGGAACTAAGCCCCGATGCAGAGATGTGTTACGCATGTGGTTCCGAAGTAGGAGAGGAAGAAAAATCAACGAGCAAAAAGAAGATCGTCTAAACCTCTCAGAAAACCTTTTATCCCCTTTTTTACTTCTTTTATATGTTGATCAAACGTGTTGCCTGAGAAAATCATGGTATCTATAGTCACATCCGTATTGGGTATATTTAGCCCAGATGAGTCATCCCTCGATACAGACATGATGATAGAGCGGGCCGAGGAATTGTGTGATGAAAAGAGGTATTTAGAAGCTATAGAACTATATAACATATTACTGAAATATAATAATGATGAAGTCGTCGCTAACAACAAAGGGGTGGCTTTTGATTCTATGGGGATGCACAAAGAAGCCATAGAAGCCTATGAGTTAGCATTACAGATAAATCCCAACTATGTTACCGCCTGGTATAACAAAGCCAATTCATACACGTATCTCGGGGAAGATGAAACAGCTATAGAATCTTACGATCGGGTGATAGAGCTAGATCCAAGCAATCACCAGGCTTACTTCGACAAAGCATTCGCCTACGCAGCTCTAGGAAAGGCTAGAGCAGCTAAGAGATGGGCTAAAGAAGGAGTTACAAAGGGTGAAGAGAGTTTAGATAGGCTACTCATTTCTAAAGGGGAAGTTTATGAGGAGATCGGAGATTATAAGGGTGCTAACAAGATCTATAAAAAAGCCCTTGTGGAAAACCCAAATAACCTAAAAGCGTTAAAAAAGATCGCAGATGTGTATATGGACCTTGGACGATACGAAGAGGCTGTAAAAAAATACGATGAATATCTAGATCATATTCCAGATGATGAAGAGGTTTGGAACAACAAGGGTTATGGTTTATTTTCACTAGGATATTATCAAAAAAGTATAAATTGTTACAAACGTGCTTTGGGCCTGAATCCATATTACGGATCTGCACATTACAATATGGGGTATATTTTGCATACGATGGGGGATTATAAAAAAGCTATCGATCACTACAAAGATGCTTCAAAATACAGTACTCAAAACGAAGTCCTTTGGAACAACATCGGGAATGCACTCTATAATCTAGAAAGATATGAGGAGTCTATACCATATTTCGTTAAATCCATCGAAGTAAATCCTGATTATGAGATCGCGTGGAACAATATCGGGAATGCAAAAAACAAGCTGGGAAAGCATGAAGAGTCCATAGAATATCACGAAAAAGCATTAGAAATCAAACCGGATTTCGACTATGCACTTCTCGCTTTAGGTTATTCACTAGCTAAGACCGGAAAAAAAGAAAAGGGTTTGGAAAAAATTTAGCTATCCTTAGATCTCAATCCTGATTACGAAAAAGCATGGTATTATAGAGCCGAGATACTTCAGATGATGGGGAGATACGAAGATGCTTTGGAATCTCTAGATATGGCTTTAGATAAAGATGCTTTACTTGCAGACGCTTATAAATTGAGAGGAGAGATACTGGAGTCGGTGAAGAATTACGATGAAGCGATGGATGCCTTCAATAAAGCCTTGAAAACCTACGATAAGTTGTTCACATCGTACAACGATCTTTCAGCACTTGTTGACAAAGGCAAACTATACGAAGAACTTGGTAGGTTCCAAGATGCGATGAAAACGTATGATACTGCCTTGGATATCGATGATTCTAAAGGCTACTTATGGAAACAGAAAGCCGAATTACATATAGATATGGAGGAGTACCGAGAAGCGTTGGTGGCAGCAGATAAGGGGCTACAGCTAGAAAATTCTTCAGATTTCTTTATCTTAATGGGAAGAGCTTTTGATGGATTAGGTAATAAAGAAAAAGCAAGGAATTTTTTCCAAAAGGCATCAGAGGAAGATGGGGCTGATGCTAGGGTAACGTTTGCGGGATATCTATCCGAACTAGAAGAATATGAAGAAGCTTTAGAAGTACTGGAAGATGAAGACTTGAACGAAAAATTAACTAGAGCTAACATACTTTCTGATATGGGGGAATTTCAAGAAGCTGCACCTCTTTTTAAAGAAGTTATCCATCGAGAAGAAAATAGTTTAGATGCATGGTTTGGACTGGGTAAAGCACTTTTCGAAACCGGAGATATGAAGGGGGCATCAAAGGCATACGATACATGCATAGGTTTATCGGAAGATTTTGGGCCGGCATGGTACGATAAAGCTTTGATCTTCAAGGCAAAGGGAGATACGAAACAAGCTTTAGAGTACGCTAATATAGCCACAGATCTAGGAGTCACTGAAGCAGTAACATTGGCGGAAGAACTGGGCAAAAAGGTTTAGTGTTAGTTTCTTTTACCGGATATATGATACGATTAGGACCAGGGGGAACTCCACACGGTGTTAAGGGTACTAAAAACAGCATGGCGCATCTTGAAAAGATCGGTTTAAATGCTATGGAAGTTCAGTTCGTGCGAGGAGTACGGATGAAGGATTCAACCGCCATCGCCATCGGAAAGGAGGCTGAAAAGCATGGGATCCATCTGAGTGTACATGCACCTTACTACATCAATCTTAATTCAGAAGATGAAGATACTATCGAAAAAAGTAAAGAACGCATCCTAAACAGTGCTAGAAAGGCTCATCTGATGGGTGCTGAAGTGATAGTTGTTCATGCTGGTTACTACGGTGATCTAAATAGTAAAGAAACTACTGCAAATATCGGAGAGGGTGTAGTTGAGTGCGGTGAAATCATCACGGATGAAGGATTGGAAGTCAAGATCGGTCTTGAGCAGATGGGGCGTGTAAAAAGTTGGGGAACGTTGGATGAGATTGAAAAAGTCATAAAGAAAACAGATGTCGCCGTACCTGTGATCGATTTTGCCCATTATCATGCTAGATATGGGGGTACTTTGAAAACTAAGGACGATTTTGAATACCTGCTGAAAAAATATGAGGGGATACAAAAAGGATCACTTCACAGCCATTATTCATCCATCGAATATAACGAAACCGGAGAACGAAAGCATTTAAATCTAGAGGATCAGGAACCTGATTTCAAACTACTAGCCCCGATATTACTGGAAAGGGATTACGATATAACTATAATCTGTGAAACACCAGAACTAGATCGAGATAGTTTGAGGATGAAAAATATATTGAAGGATCATACACCTTGAATTCTAGATACACCGTCTTCCTTTTTTACCGTGTACTCAACTTCTGCAAGGTTAGCGATCTCGTTCTCATGTGAAACGATTATTATTTGATCTGCATTGGTCTTTTCAAGCACATCTTTTAAACGAGTTAACTGCTCCCGACTGAATCCGGTAGTAGGTTCATCAAGGACGAGAAGATTGCTCTCCAATCCCAACTGTTCCTTGATCATGGTGTTAAAAGCCAAACGGTATGCTAGTGCCACGGATGTTCTTTCTCCACCGCTCAGATCATCCACACGGGTAACGTTCTTTGAGGTCGTGATCACAGGGGCGAATTTATCGTCTAATCTAGCGTATTTTTCATGATCATCAAGTATCTCGTTGAACCAGTTTCTAAAGTAGTTTTCAAATTGTTTATTTATCTGGATCATGCGGTGCTCTTCCATAGTCCTGATGGATTCCTTGAAAGGACCTTCTAACCATGATTTTACTATCCTGTATTCCCTAGCCTTGCGACGGAAGTCCTTCATCTTCTTAATTTTCTCCTTGATACTAACGATGTCTTGTTCCATATTTTTTAGTATTTTGTTTATGTTTTCAATGCGTTCTTTGAGTTGGCTTTGAACAGCTATAGCACGTTGATGTTGTGATCGGCACTCCTTGAATTCATGTTCAGAGAATTCATCACCCAGTTCCTCTAGGCGGCCCTTTATATCTATGATATCATCCTTTGTTTTGTCAATATCTGCACGTTTAGTTTCAATTTTATTTTCTAAATCATGGCGTTTTTTCAGCTTTTCAAGTAATGCGATGTATTCATCTCTATACTCGCTGAGTTCATCGACATTTGATTCAATTTCATCAAGATCTTTAGAACTCCATTCGAATGATTCTAGCTCTTCTTTTAACTGACGTATCTCATAGTCATGTTTTGCTATTTTTTCTTTTAAAGTGGAAATTTCATCCTGGATCCCATCCAATATTTCGAGTTCTTTTTCCTGAGTATAGAGTTCTCTCTCAGTCTTGGATAGTTCTTCTACACGTTGGCGAATTTCAGACGATTTCTTCTTTATATCGTCCTTCTTCTCTTTCAATTCATCCTCTTCCTTCTTTATATCTTGGAGCTTATCATCGATCTCGCCTAGGATTAAAGAAACATGTTCTTGAGATATCGGTTGTTTACACTTCGGGCATTCAGCCTCCTCCTCTAAATCCCCGATTTCCCTTTTTTCCTGTAACAGAGAATCTTTCTCGTTATGCAACGACCTTAGGTCTCCATTGATCTCAGAGATCTTATCCATCAAAGCCCTTTTTTTAGATTTTAACTCTTTCAATTTTTTCCGCAGATCTTTTTTATCATGGATAGACCTTTCTAATTCCTCTTTCTTTTCCAGCTTTCCACGAACCTTATCTAGTTCTTTTCTCTCCACCTCTATACGTGTAGACAGAGCTTGATGTTTTCTCTCAAGAGACTCCCTCTGCCTCACCGATAGTTTCACATCTTCAAGTTTTGATTTTAACTCATCATACTCTTCTTTCTTTTTCTTAAGTTCACCTAATCGAGATTCTTCTTTGATCAGTCTCTGCAGCTCTTTTTCCTTTTCCATCAACTCTTTTTCTAACCGTTCCAATCGGGCTTTAAGATTACTTTTTTTATTTAACAAAGATGTTCGTTCTTCGTTTAATTTGGTAAGCTCTTTCAATTTACTATCTAAAGTAGCGAGTTTTTTATTTATATTTGTCAACCGCTGTTGTGAATCTTTCGATTCCTCCTTTTTTTCTTCTCTCCTTACTTTCAACTCACTGAGTTCGTCTTTGAAATCGTCGAGTAATTCAGCCCGAGTCTCCATCTTGGTTATCTCGTTCTTCAACTCTCTGTTTAGTATAGATATATTGTCAACGGCACGTTTATAGTCTTCTAGATTGAAAACACGTCTTATGGATGTCAAACGACGATCATCGTTTATAGATAAAATTTCGTTCATCCTTTCCTGGGGAATATAAATGCCCATATGGAACGTTTCTACTTTATAACCGGTACCCTCTCTCAGCTTGAGAAGAGAATCTATCTTATCTCTCATCTCTCTCCAAGATAGTTCCATCCTTGTATCATCCACATCTATATAACATTCGTGAGGTTGTATACCATTGGAGGCACGTTTTATGCTTCGGTAAGCGGTGTAATCAACATCGTCCACCTGAAAATCTAGCTTTACCCATGCAGAATCCTTACCATGACGCAGGAGCTTATCATAAAAATGCTGTTGAGTACCCCCAAATAAAACGAATTCCAAAGCCAAAAGCAATGAGGACTTACCTGAACCTATGTCTCCTTGAAATAAGATGATGCCAGGGGTGAATTCAACGACCTCGTGCTTGTAACTGCGGATGTTTTCTAACTCCATCTTGTTTAATATCAATTTACATCACCCGCGTAGTCTCCCAGTGTGATCTGCTGTTGTCTTTTTCTATCTTTTTTCTTCTCTCCAGTCTTTTGGATCTGAGGTTCTTTCAATCCTTCTATCAATGCATATGATTGAGCCCATATCCTATTTTCGTAATCAGTGGTCGTTTCTCCTTCTTTTTTATCACTCTTAAGGACTCTGAGTAGGTCCGCAGCAAAATCGTTTGAAATACCTTCTGGAGTACCGTATTCTTCTATCACTTGTTTTTCTACCTCGTCCTCTCTCTCTTCGTTGATCTTGACTTTATCGTTAGTCACTCTCTCCAGTGAATTTTTGTTAAAGAATACTGTAGCATCATCACCTCTTTCAAACAAACGTATTATCCTTGAAAAATCTATGTCTTCAGGTGATCCTTCAATAAGCTTGCCGTGTACCTTCAAAAGTATGATGTCACCTTCTTGGTTATTATCACCTTTCTCTATCAAGATATCCTCTAGCTCTGAAGATGTATGTCCTTCAGCGTTTATCTTTACCCTGGTTATTTCACATACCTCCAAAGGTACATACTCCGGCTTCCAATCATCTACTATGTAAAAACCTCTTTTTGATTCCCTCTCTAGATCGGTATATGAAGAACCGAAGGTTGCACCGGGATAAACCACGTGACTGCCATCTTTTTTATCCGTCAAGGGACGATGGATATGCCCTCCTGCGTAGTAATCATAACCCCCTGGTAAAAACGATATGGGTAGAAGGTTTTTCTCAGGTATATCTGTGGGCTGCATCTCTGCTATCGGTGAATGGAAAACAAATATTCCCTTTCCCTCAGGAACGTCTATATCGAGTTGATCATAGTATCCCTTCTCCAATCTGTTTTTTCTTCCACTCAATCCAGTTATACTTACACCGGTAGGATCTTGAACAGTTGTCAGACGATTGTCTGATTCTAAATAGTTGACCACGTTCTTGAATAGCTCGGCGCTCTCTAGTACATCGATCAATGAGGCACTAGCAAGATTGTAGTCGTGAGAACCATAGACTGAGTAAATGTTTATACCATGATTTTTTACTTTCATCAATAATTTAACTGCCCGATTAACTATGTCCATATCCGGGAGTGGATTGTGAAAAAGATCTCCTGCGATTATGATAAAATCTACACCCCGGCTTATACAGATATCTAAAGCCTTTTCAAATGCCTTTATATTATATTCTCTCAACGTTGGCTTTCGACCAAATGCGCCAAGATGACAATCGGCTAGATGAGCAAATCTCACCATACGTACATCCGATTACATTAACTAATAAAAGACTTTATGGGGGACTATACTAAAAGTGGTAAAGGGTAGAAAGCAAAATAGTAAAATAAATAAAGGGAATAGTCGTGACTCAAGGTGGTGTATCAATATATCGATGAAAAGCAAGCCTGTAGCAGAAAAAGAATTTGTTGTGATATTTGACCTAGACGGTACGCTATTCAGAACTAGAGATGTGGTTTTGCCCGCTGTTAAAAGTGCTTTAAAAGATGCTGGATTGCCAGGAGCGAAAGACTCAAAGATCATTTCACTTCTAGGAGAAAAAACAGATGAATTCTGCAGACAGTTGGCCTATGGAGCCGACGATGAGCAACTATCAACATTTATAGAAAGATTAGGACATCATGAGATCCATCATATTCGAAAAAAAGGAACGCTGTTTGAAGGGACTAAAGAGGTACTGGATGAGTTGAAAATAATGGGATATCCCATCGCACTCTGCAGCAATGGAAGTGTGGATTATGTGGAATTTGTACTTTACACTATGGATATCATGGATTATTTTGATTTCATATCGTGTGATGAAAAACAAAAAACCAAAGGAGAGATGATCAAGGATATACAGAATTATCTCGAACTTCAGAAAGGTGTCATGGTCGGAGACTCAAAACATGATATATCAGGTGCTTCTTCGATAGGTATGCCTAGCGTGGGAGTGAAATACGGTTATGGAGATATAAGTGGTGCGACTTACAAGATCAAACAGATCGATGAGCTATTAGATATAGTCCAATCGCTAACCAAAGACTCATGATCTTCAGACATATATAATATTATTCTATAGTCCAATCTACATTATGATCAGCTGAGTTGTGAATCCAGTATCCATATCCTGGATAGAATACAAAACTTGTCGGATCATCAGCGTAAGCTATATTGTATTCTTCCTTACCTTCAAAATAACCTATGAGACTTACTTCAGACGGTAGGTTCTGATTTCCATGAGATGAATCGGGGAACCCAACCATATTCCAACCTGGATATAGTGTGATATCCGTGATGGTAGGCAATGATCCTTCGATGATCAGAGTGGCATCATCTTCCATATTTATCCAGATACCCATAGTATGATCCCAATATCGTAAATTATTAAAAATTTCGGATCTACCTGGAACATAGGTCAACCATTCATCATTAGATGCATCGAAGTACATCAACCTATTGTATTTTCCTCCTATACCATATTCGGGGTGATGGAGGATCTCAGTCAAAGATGTGTCTTTAGGTATAAGATCGAATGATACGAAGTTCCAACCTTCGAAATCGCCACCAGCATATAAGGAAATATCGAAAGTTGACGTATACCCTATTTCAGTCGCTACTTCAGTATTGTTCTCTTCAATATCGTTCGTTCCTACCGCCCTTACAAGGTAACACCAAGATATATCATCTGCTAACCCTCTAAATAGATCAGTATATTGATAAGTACCTGAGTCTTCAGCAGTTATGTTGGCTATGAGTGTGCTTTCGTTCCAAGGTCCATCATGATCATCCGACCGGTATATGTTGTAATGGCTGACATCCCCCGGATCATCGGAACTCGCATCCCAGGTCAGCAAGTTATGTTTATCATCGTTTAAAGACACGTCTCCACTGACCACTATCTCATCTATCCTCCAACCCTGGTGGTCGCTTTTGTAATTATCCACACCGGCCTCCCATCGAACCCATATACTTTCATCCTCGTAGTCACTGAGATCAAAAAAAACTTCTTCCCAATCAAGTGAATATCCCCAGGCCGGTTCTCCCCCGAGTGGATTATCCCATGCATCATCTAAAATACCGTCGTAACCTGGCTGAGATTTTTCCATCAAATGCCAAGGACCCTCTATATCGTTAGTAGATATCTTCAGATTACCTCCGTCCCACAATCTGCTTTCGTCTTCGAAGTCCCGCCAATGCATGAAAGTGAGTTCAGCTGCGGAAACATTGGATAAATCTATTTCAGGAGTTATCAACCAACTCAGTCCTCCTTTCTCCGGATCTTCGTAGGAACCGTTGCCGAAATCCCAAGAATAATTACCAGAAATGGAATCAATATCCCGTATACCCCATTCACTAGCTCCGCTAGATTGACCGGTAGTATAACCAAGGTCGTTTACAACATGATCTTCAAAAACTACATCAAAAGCTTGGTTGGTATGTTTTACTGTTAAATTAGAAGGAGGTTCAGGGGGTAAATCTTCCTGTATCGAGTTATCTACGATTTGGTCATCTGATCCGATAGGATGCAAGTAGGTTTCGCCCACATCAACGATGTAGCTAGCTGTGAGAGATATGGATAGGATAAATAATATAGCCATGACTCCGAATCTTGTCTTTTTTTGTACCATCCTTTTTTACTCCATTGCTACCTTATAGACCCGGTATTTAGAGGTGATTAATTAAGTTAAGGGTGATGAAAAGAGCACATCATCTTATGGATAATAACTTTCATATACGGCCATCAGGATTACAACAACGCTATGAGCCTTAAGCTGTATAATACCCTGACAGGAAAAAAGGAGCCCTTTGAATCCATTGACGACGTGGTTAAAATATACTCCTGTGGACAAACGATATATGAAGACATGCACATCGGTAATGCTAAAACTTACAGTGCATGGGACGTGCTTAAACGTTACTTAGAATGGAAGGGGCACGAGGTCTTCCAGATCATGAACATAACCGATGTGGGTCATCTGACGGATGACGCAGATCAAGGGGAAGACAAGATAGAAAAATCAGCAAAAGAAAAAAAGCTAGAACCTATGGAATTGGTTACCAAACAGGTCATTAAATTCTACAAGGAGATGGACCTTTTGAACATGTGTACAGCTAACGTATTTCCCCGTGCAACAGGTCACATGGTGGAGATGATCGAATGCGTAAAAAAGATAATCGAAAATGGTTACGGTTACGAAGTTAACGGTTCGGTTTACTTCGATGTACCTAAATTCACTGAGGAACACAGCTATCCCGTATTAGGGGGAAGAACCATCGATGATCTGCAAGTAGGTGCCGGCGGAAGGGTAAGTAGTGAACAGATCCAGGAAAAAAAGTCTCCTATAGACTTCGCCCTCTGGATAAAGGCCCCTCCCGAGCACCTTATGAGATGGCCATCTCCCTGGGGTGAAGGGTATCCCGGATGGCATTTAGAGTGCAGTGTGATGGGTTCGAAGTACCTTGGAGAGATATTTGACATACACACAGGAGGTATAGACCACATATTTCCCCATCATCCCAACGAAAGGGCACAGAACATAGCTATGCACGATCTGGAAGAAGAACCCATCAGATACTGGTTACACAGCTCCCACATAACTGTAGAAGGAGAAAAGATGTCTAAAAGTAAAGGCAACTTTTACACTGTAGAGGAACTACTAAAAGAGTACGAACCATCCGTCCTTCGAACCTTTTTTGCAGGCATACATTACAGATCTCACAGTGACTTCAGTTTTAAATCGCTTGAGGAAGCCAAAAAGAAGCTCCATCGGATAAAAAATACGATACGTCTGGCTGAGGAGAGTGAAGGCGGTGAAAAAGATACATTGATCGAAAGCATAGATAGGATGCGCAAGGACTTTGAAGAAGCTATGGATGAAGATCTAAATACTCCTTTAGCCTTGAGTAAACTGATATCATTCTCAGGAGAAATAAACAATAATCTAGACGATCGTAAAGAAATTTTAGAGGAGGCGGTTGCCTTGATCAAAGAATTGGCTGGTGTGATCGGTATCGAATTGGAGGGAATTGAAACAGATGTAAAAGCCGAACCATATGTTGATCTGCTGATCGAAATAAGACAAAAGTTGAGAGCAAAAAAGGGATACGAACTGGCCGATACGATCAGAGAAAGACTAGAAAACCTGGATGTCATCGTCGAGGATACCGATTCAGGTGCAAGGTGGTACATCAAATAAATATGAACCATCCGAAAACGTAAAATCATATCAAGTTCTAAGGATACATAACCCGATAAGGGATGAACATCTATGCCTGTGAGAAAAAAAGAAACTAGTAAGTGTAGAATCTTAACCGTTTATTTACTGGTATTTTTGATATTGGCCACAGGTGTTATTGAGGGTTCACGTATAGATATATGGGATTCTTTTAAAGGAGATGAAAGAAATACGGGCTTGAGCCCATATGGTACATCGGATTACAACGGAGAGATCAAATGGGATTTTGACACTGGAAGGTCCATAAGCGCTTCACCAGTTCTCGGCTCTAGAGGTGAGATATATGTCGGATCGGTCAGCGGCGAATTTTTTTCTATATCATCATCTGGATTGGAACGGTGGAGCTATAATACTGGTGATTCAATAAGATCTACCGCTGCTATCGGAAACGATGGTCTGATCTATGTCGGTTCTGATGATGGAATACTATACGCATTCAAAAGTTATGGAGAAGTCGAATGGAGATATCAAACCGGGGGGGCAATAAATTCTTCTCCAGCGGTAGGGGATGATGGGACTGTATACGTGGGGTCAAATGATGGACATCTATATTCATTCAGTCCAGATGGCAGTTTGATATGGAAATATGACACTGGTGGTAGGATCTCAAGCTCTCCGGCCATCGGTGAAGGAGCGATATATATCGGGAAAAATAGAGCCACCTTTCATGATCATGTAAGCTTGATTGCAGTGAACACCGATGGGGATAGGATATGGAACTATACTGTAGAAGGAAACATTAATAGTGCACTGATGGTAGATGATAACGGATATATATACGCCGGTGCGAGGGGGGGAAAACTGTACTCATTTTATACCGACGGTAAACTCCGTTGGACCTTTGATACGGATTCAAGGATCAATTCTTCCCCATCGATAGACGGAGAAGGTAATATATATTTAACCGCCATGGATAGTAAGATATATTCTATAGATATAAATGGAGACCTGCGCTGGAGTTACGGAACAGGTAGATACATTACAAGTTCACCGTCAATTTGTTCGGATGGATACTTATTCTTTGGATCTAGTGATGGAAAATTTTATTCATTAACTAGGGACGGAGATGAACGTGTGATCGTTGATATAGGAGAGAGCATAATATCAACAGCTGCCATCGGTAGAGACGGCACGGTATACTTTGGAGGAGTCGATGGTCGAGTGTATGCTCTCAACGGTGTTGAAGAGGTAGAATATCGACCGCCTACCCCGATATCTTTAACCGCAGAGGCCGGAGAGAGATATGTTGAAATAAATTGGAACATGCCAGAACATGAAAGAGAGATCAATAGTTTTAACTTATATCGAAAACAAGAGAGGGACGATCGATCATATTTGTTTTCTGTACCTAGTTCAAAGACGTCCTTTAAAGATACAAGTATAGAAAGCGGAGAAACATATCATTACAGCGTTTCCGCGGTGGATTCGGATGGGGAATCCATTGCTACAGAACCTGTTACCGTTATCATACCGGAAAGAACCGAAAAAGAAGAAGAGTCTTTATTTTACAGGAGAAAAACGATAATGTTGCTTACATTTTTAACGCTAGTTTTAGTTATCTCTTTGTGTAGCGTTTTGAAAAAGAGAAGGGAATTGAAAAATATTAGTGCCTTCGACAAAGATGTACTAAGAACCCGTTATACTTGTCCTTTTTGCGGCAATATAATACATATCAGGGAAGAAGAACATAACGATATCAATTGTACAAGATGTAAAAGTACCATCAAAGCCGGTGTGTTTAATTAGTACTATTTAGAATATTGAGAACGATATCAGTTTCAGGTAAAAAATCCTCCTGGGTAATCTTGGAATTGATTTCGGATAATGGAACAAATTCTCCCTTTTGAAACTCTTTGGGATCCAAATCCACCTTAGAAGGAGATACTGTCACCTTGAAAAGAGATACATGTTCTACTTCTTCGGGTAGATCCTTTACAAAATTTCCTAGATGAACATATTCACCGGTAGTACCGATTTCTTCTACCATCTCCTTTATCAAGGTTTTTTCATAGGAGCAGCCCGCCGACACATGCCCACCCATGACTACACTCCAATAGCCTCCAAAGAACTCCTTTAAAGTACTCCTTTGGGTAATCAATATTCGATCATCTGGTGAGAATACAAAGAACATCACCGTCCTGTGTGGGATCCTATTTTCATGAACCTTTTTTCTACTGGCGGTGCCTACAACATTGTTATCTTCATCTACGATGTCTAAGAGTTCCATGTTTTAGTAAATGGGTGGAGGTATAAAAAAAGAACGTTTTGGAAAGATATGCATGTCGGAGTATGTATATATCATGCTGTTGGAGTTCATTGTTCGATATATGGCTAATAAAGAGAATAAAGTTTTAATATTTTTAAAGCTTTACTAGGATTCTTCGCTCTTTCTCTTGGAGTAATATCTTATGTCCAGATCTTCATACCCCAGGTATTCGAAAAATTCCATCGACTCGGGATTATCGCCTTCTATCAATACTCCGATCAATTCTAAACCCCGCTTATCGAATTCCTTTTCAAGAGATTCAACCAAACGCCGTCCCAAACCCCTATCTCTGTAATCAATATCGACGGCTAAGCGATTTATCCAGCCTTTCCTACCATCATCGGTGCCAAATACTATCGCTACCAACTTGGATCCATCATAGATGCCTTTCCAGTACTCGGGGTTGTGTTTAATTTCTTCATGTATCTTTTCTTCGGTGTCTCTTCCAAGGGGTTTATAGGGTAAACCACAGTTATCCCATAACTCTATGATCCGATTGAAATCCTTGATATCTACGCTGCGCAGTTCCATGAGAGTTAATTAAAAAAATAGTTTATAATCATTTTGCTCAAATTTCTTCAATGTCTAATTCTAAAGAATAGTGTTGTTTACTGAGTCTATAGACCCATATATCTCCAGTTAGACCTTTCATCTTCTTCTTATCTAAAAGCCTTACTTCAGCCATATCATGCAGGTAAGAAACGGCCGTAGCTGTGGTTATACCGATGTAGGATGCCACATCATTGGCCTTTACCCAGTTCTTTTTAGATAGTTCCTCGATCAAGGATGGCACATGTTTTTTACCCAAAATTTTTGCAGCCCTATTGAACTCGTATAGATCCATACATAGAGATAAAGTTTTAATATTATTAAAGTTTTACTCTATCTAGTAATGCATTTTGTTGCTACCATATAGCTAGATAGGGGTGTTTCTACTTTCACCGACCTCCTTTCTTAAAGATTAAGTACTCCTTAGCGATTATACCTAGGAGATGATACAGGAATTATGGAGAATTCTAAAGCAGATGGGAGGGGTACCAGAGGAGTGGGGTAACCCTCAATTCCAACATCAACAAGGATATTACGAATCCGTACCTTTGTCCCAAGATAATTTCACAGTATATGATCCCATAGACAATGGAAGCAAAATAATATGCTGCGTTGATGGTGGCAATAACTGCATATACCGATCCCCTGTAGACTCTCTGCATCTTATCCGAGTATACTTCAACCTATTTAAAGGTAGGAAAAGATATAAAAACATCAAACCGCTGAATGCATATTTATCTGTAAGATATGAAGAGGATGAAGTCATCTCCCATCTCCATCCTATCGATTCGGGAATACCTCTAGCAAAAAGAGATTTCACGATAGGGAAAGAAGAACTAGGAAACAATGGAGTTGAAAAAGCTGCTAGAGCTGTTAGGACTTATTTGGAATGGGAAACCATGAGGCATGCAGTAGAAAAGTATCTGGATGAAGAAGATATTTTGGTAAAAGATGGTGTCCTACAGACCAGTGTTGAAGACGAGAAAAGGTACGCAGACAGTTTATACCAAGCTGTAGAAGAAAAAGAAATAAATCTCGTAGGGATCGCAAAGACTTGTTCATTGAGAACAACTACCGGCCATTCGTTGATCTCCGCAGTAAGGCATCATGCCATGGACATAGGTTATGAGCGATGGATATATCATCCTCTAGCAGTGAATCGTAATCCCGATCACAGAGGGGATATGTCCATAGTAAAATACCATCCCCGTTCGGATTACGTGTTCCGTACTGAATTCTACGATGGCGTAACGCAAAACAAAGAAGAGGTGATCGGATACCTTGCTGACCAAGCTAAAGACCCTCTGTTTCTGGGATATCCATACGGATTGGTGGATGCGGACATCAAAGCAAGGGTATCTGATGAGGAAACAAAACATTTGAGAAGGGCTGGGGCGGATAAGATGGAAAAAAGCGTTTCATATAGGATGAGGGCTTTAGACGCCCACGATAAATTGAGTGAGTTATAAGAAGGTGTTAAGATGACAACAGTAGGACAGATAATAGGTGGAGAATATGGAGAGATATACATCAGGCAGAAGGCCGGGAAAACCATCGAGATAGGTGAATTACTGTCTGTAGGAGGGGATGTGATATTACAGGTACATGACCTAGGGTATAGGTCCCTTATGGAAGACGATGATCTCGCCAGGATAAGTGGAATGCAGCTAGAGGGCTACGACGATACCAGCCTTATGGAAGAGGAGATCAGGAATTATATAAACGCAAAAGCCAAGTTACTTGTACACATAAAAAACGGAGTACCTAAGATACCGAAAAAATTACCCGTGTTTTTCCATGAGATAAAGAGAGTAAAAGAAGAAAATTTTGAGTTCATGGATGAGCCGGAAAACGGATTATATTTGGGTAAGATGAGAAGTGGTAGTAGAGTCCTAGATGTACCGGTTTATATCGATGGAAAAAAAGCTTTGTCCCATCATATATTGATCCCAGCTACCACTGGAAGGGGTAAGAGTAATCTGGTAAAGGTTATGTTGTGGAACCTGATCCCAAAAGATTACTGCGGGATGCTCATCATCGACCCACATGACGAATACTACGGTCGGAACGAGATAGGTGCTAAGGACCACCCTGATGCAGAGGGCTTGGTAGAATACTACTCACCTAACCCCCCAAAAGGTGGCTATAGTTTAAAACTCAACATAAATCTATTAAGACCTTGGGACTTAAGTGGTATCATAGATCTAACATCGGCACAAACCGATGCCATGTACGTTTATTATGAAGAATATGAAAACGAGTGGTTGACATATCTTTTTTTAAGTAGCGAAGAGGAAGCGAAAGAACACGGTATTCAAGAGACTACCTTGGATGTACTCCGAAGAAAGCTTTCCCTAGCCATAGATATACACAGAGATAGGGGTAGAGTTTATTGTAAAAGTACTATATTTACAACCCAGGGCAATGAAAACATGCTGAACAATATTGTTGATTCTATAGAACGAAGTAAAAAGATTATACTTGATACCAGTTCTATGCCTCAGGATAAGGAATTGTTGATCGCAGGCATGATAACAAACCGCATATTCAACCGGTACAAACGTTATAAAGAAAAAGGAGAGCTGGAAAACAAGCCTACGGTCAGCGTTGTTATCGAAGAGGCGCCGAGGGTGCTAGGTGAACGAGCTGGCAGAAACGTATTTCATACCATCGCTAGAGAAGGAAGGAAATTCAGAGTAGGCCTTATAGCCATAACACAGTTATCAAGCATGATACCTCGTGAGTTGTTGGCGAACATGAACACAAAAATAATCTTAGGTAATGAGATGAGAAGTGAGAGAGAGGCCATAATCGGTAGTGTTGCACAGGATCTATCCAAAGATAGTAAAAACATCGCCAGCTTAGACAAAGGCGAAGCCATAGTAAGCAGTATATTCACCAAATTCGCGGTGCCCATAAAGATCGACCTATTCGATGATATTGCACAACCTAAGAAAAGTAAAAATCTCAAATTTTTTTAAAATAAAAAAAGAAAGGGGTTTGTAGAAGGGTCTTACCAGACCTCTTCGTTTTCCTGAGGTTCATCATCTACATCCTCTATCTCGACATCTTCGCTGTCGATTGCAGATGGTTCTTCCCAAGTATCTTCTTCCAGATCCGGCTCTGATGGAATTTCTTCTTCCTTTGGCGGTTTTTCTACCTTTCTAGCCATGGCTATCATCGCTATTATCAGTGCGATTATAACTATAACGGCTATCAGTAGGATCTCGAATAATGGACTTTCCATTCCGAATAGTCCTTCGACATCATCCTCTTCTTCAATACCTGTTTCACCGGTTCTGATAGTTATTGGGAATTCCCGACCATCTGGCTCCCCATTGGAGTCCATCCATCGTATGTCCATGGTCTCTTGATAGGGTTGACCGACCTTCATGTCCCTTGATGAAACCATATCAAAAGATACAGATATGCTATCACCAGGAGCTATCTCTCCAACATAAAGTGTCCATATGTGAGGCCTTGGTGCAGATAGTGCTCCTTCAAAATATAAGTGAAGATCTGCAATTTCCTCTGCATTCTCGATCCCGAGACTTTCTAGGTTAACTTCACCAGAAACATTCTTTGACTCGAATTGGAAATCAGTTTCGGTTGTTGATATGGCTCGTATAAACCCTTCTAGAACATCCCAGTTCTGGTTGTCGTAGAGTTCGGGGCGCATGGTTACCCAAGTGTCCCTGGCTGTGTCGTCACCATGATTAGAGATGGTGTAAGTCAGAGTAAATATCTCTCCGGCTACGATGTTCTCTTCGTCCAATGTTCCTTCAACAACTAGTCTTGGACCTAGGCCTTCTAATCCAACAGTGATCGGTATATCAAAGTCAGGTATCTGTTGGTTAGTATCCACATTGATCGCCCGGGTAACGACCAGGTTACCTACGTAGGCATTGGTATTATTCAGTAGTTTATGTGTTACGAAGTCTGAGTTTACGTTGACATAGAAGATTATCTCAGCTTCATTATCGCCATCAGATGGACCTATCATCGTATCCGATTCGTCTCTACGCATCGCGACGGTGTTTTGACTGCGGTCTTCGGGGTTATAGAAAGGTGTGTTTTCCCCTACCTCTAAAAGAACTTCTAGATCTCTGAAGCCCACGAGTTCAAAGTTATGAAGTGTTGCTTCGATTCGGATATAGGTGATATCGTCGTCCAGTTCTACCAGGTCTACAAATCCTTCCATGTTTATCAAATCGTCGACTACATGGATGAATATGTGAGCACCGTCCCAAGGAACCGGGTCTTCATGTATACCAAATAGATTAGCCTGATTTGGACTAACACCTTGGTCCCATATCACTTCTACTTCATAGAGTCGATCTACTTCTCCAGTGATATCTGTTAGTTCGAACCAACCGTTCCAATCGAATTGAAGCATGTGTTTGCCTTCCTGTAAGTAGGTATGCATGCCGATGGTAAATTCTATATCAACAGAGTCACCAACAGAGAGATCACCAAGTTCCACTGGTATGTCCCTGATCCCTTCTCCGTATTCATAATGGTCTACAGCTAAGATTAAGAAATCCCCATCGTCCAACAATTGAACATATACGTCGTTTAGGTCTACTTCTCCGGTATTTTCGAAGGTTACTTCAAAAGTGACTTCAGTAGTACCCTGTTCAACTATTATTTCATCTACATATGCTTCTATTGTGGGCATATATAACATTTCTTCGACCACGTTGAGGAAGATATGAGGACCAAACCATTCTTCATCTTCAGGAGACACTCCAGATAAGTATGCCTGGTTTGGAATAACTGTTTGATCCCAGTACACTCCTACTTCATTATATCCTGGATCGTTATTGGTAGTACCGTCATCGTAGTACCAACCTTCCCATGCAAATTGTATCATGTGCCTACCTTCCAATAACTCATAATCTTCATCTATACCGACAGTGAATCCTAATACTGCTTCATCACCGATATCGAACGCACCCAATGGTATCGAATCAAAAGTGACAATTTCACCGTATTCATAATGATCGACTTCCAGGACAAAGAATCCGTCGGTAACGAGTTCGACATAGACTTCTATGAGGTCTACATTACCTGTATTTTCAAAGGTAACATCGAAGGTCAACTCATCTGTGCCCTCGTCGATAGTCATCTCATCATACGATGCCTCGATGAGTGGAGAAAATTCGACTATGAGGTCCAATGTTCCTTGTTCGGTGATAAATATTTCACCGTTGGCATTTGCGGTAAAGGTGTATTGTATATCATGACTACCTGATGGAACGTCTTGCTCTACATCGGCTCTGAATTCAAAATCTACATCGTCGCCAGAAGGAATCCCCTCGGGGATTATAGCGGAATCCGATCTTAGTTCAACACCGCCCGGTATGCCGGATAATGTAAGTTCAGCATATTCCAAGTCTACATCTGGGTTGACGTTTTCCACGTTAACGATGAATTGCTGGAAGCTCTTACCAGCCCATAGTTTGTTCTCCTCTTCGGTTACCACAGTATTTTCTTGTATCTCGAAAGTTACGTATTCGTATTCTGTAGCTACAACATCGTCGGTGCCTGGGTCGTTATCGTGGTCATATTCATATGTTATATTAAAGGTGATCTCGTATTCACCGGGTGCTGCATTACCTGCAACGTTGAAGGTGAAAGGTTCAGTCCACTGAGTATCGAAGGGAGCTATCGTGTAGGGTCCTTCATCTACATCTCCATCGTCTGGCCATTCTGTTGGATCGCCACCGGGTCCGGTAACTGCCTCCACCGAGATCTCAAGTTCATTCAAAGTCTGTAAGATATCTGCACGATTGAAAATTTGCAAGGTGAACTCATAGTCTTGTTGTCCGACATATATGTCACCAGGGCCAACCACATCAGATATCTCTACCATGTTGTGTTCAAATTGATTCTGTGTGTCTTCATAACTCCATTCCCAAGCCATACCTGCGGGTAATGCCGCAAATAGGGACAAAAGGAGTATGGTACAGACTAGCATACTAATCTTTTTATTTTTTACCAAATTCTTTGTTTTCATTTGTATTCCTCCTTAAGGAATTTTATTTACCCATTTAAAGTTAGAATGATTTGTTACTATATGTGTTTTTTGGTATAAGGATAGAACTATTTTAAGGCACTACTTCAAGGAATAAACCGAAACTAGTTTAACGAGGCTTTTGTATTGACAAGACACCATGACCACAAGAAAAATAGTGTTCACCGTTAAAACAAAAGAGGAACTCGACATAATAGATATAACTCCACAGGTAAAAGATGCGGTTTCAAAAGGTGGATTAAAAGAGGGAATAGTTCTTATTTTCGTACCTGGCTCCACCGGAGCGATAACCACTATAGAATACGAGCCCGGCCTTTTAGAAGATTTTCCCAAGGCCTTGGAAAAACTGTTTCCTAAGGATATTAGATACAAGCATCACGAGATGTGGCACGACGGTAACGGTCATTCCCACGTGAGGGCATCTTTCATCGGCCCTAGTCTTACAGTGCCTTTGTCTGACGGAAAGATAACTTTAGGCACTTGGCAGCAGATTATACTTTGTGACATGGACGTTCCGGCTAGAGAAAGGGAGATAATCGTTAAGATCGTTGGTGAATAGAGCTAGCGATCTACATCTAAAGCAAAATGAGCTAAAAGTGCCTCTAGCTGAATCCTTTCGTTAGAACCCTGAACCATACGGAACTCGGCCTCGCCGATCTTCTCCACCAATTTCATCCTCATCCAATTATCCATAGGCACGTTATATATGCTTTTGTGGATCTGTTTGATTATGTCTCCCCCGGATAATCCGTTTTCTATGAGCAGTTTATCCAGCTTTTTCCGAACTACTACAAATTCATCCTTCATAGCAGATACGATAAGGTCTTCTATATCCTGGGGCCTGGCGATGTTAGCACTTTCTCTCACAACTTCGCCAGTTATATCATCCGTTGTGGATGCTGAGATCTGAAGAAGGTTAGTCGCTCTTCTAAGGTCACCTTCAGAAAGTCTTACCAGCATCTCTCTCGCCTCCTCAGAAATATTTAGATCTTCTTCGGCGGCGATATGATCGATCCATCTTTGGACGTTTTCATCGGTAATGTGTCTGAACCGGAACACTGCACATCTGGATTGTATAGGATCTATGATCTTAGAGGAATAGTTACAGGAAAGTATAAAACGGCAGTTGTTGGAATATTTTTCCATGGTCCTCCTGAGTGCGGCCTGAGCCTCGGACGTCAGTGAGTCAGCCTCATCCATAAATATGATTTTAAAACCACGCTGGCTGATGGTTGTGGTCCGGGCGTATTCTTTAATCTTATTACGGATAACGTCGATACCTCTTTCATCACTGGCATTCAATTCAAAGAATGCTGCTTTCCATTGATCGCCATACATCTCCTTTGATAAAGCGATGGCAGAGGTGGTTTTGCCGGTGCCTGCAGGCCCTGCGAATAAGAGATGGGGTAGAGTACCTTTTCCTACATAGGCCTTCAAACGGTCGATAACTCTTTCCTGGCCGTACACATCATCTAGCACATGAGGCCTGTACTTCTCGGTCCATATCTTTTCCATCGACATTGTGCACGTTGAGAGCCGTAATATATTTTTCGTTTGTCTTTGTGAGATACAAATAAACTAAAATAACATGAATGGTATTACCAAAATATGGTAGAAGAAGACGCAGAGGAGTTAGTAAACAAATACACTAGAGAAGAACTCGATAGGATAGCTGTTAACGAGCATATCTCTGATCCTGATAAACTACCCAACAAAAAGACTGTTGCGCTGGAGATAGTAAAGGCCCGTAAAACCAAAAAATATATGAAAAAGCCGGCTGGTCTCTATCTAAACAAGGATTGATATGACACATGTTCCCAGGGATGTTTAAAAAAGGGCCAAAACGGGCAAGCAAAGTAGAAGAAGAAAGACTTATTCAGCGGGCCAAGAAAATATATGAAAACCCGTCCATGGTGATACCAAAATGCCAGGGTAGCTGTTTTTTGTGTAAATTTGGAAAAGAAAAGAGATGGGTGAAGAAACTCGAAGATTCAAAGGAGGATCGAAGTAAGCTGGAAAAATACTCTAAAAAGGGACCTAAATTAACAAGAGCGTTAGCTTCTACGATGTTACTAGCGAACCAAGAAAAGGCTAAATTATTGGCAACCGCTAACACACCGAAGGGTAAGATATCATACGCAAAAAGAGGTAATGCCGGAGCAAAATATCTAGTGGGTATCCAGTATTTCGATGACCCCTTCCTCAGACTCATGGCATATCACGATTATTCTAAAAAAGGGTATTACATATATTCATGGAACAAAGAGTTGGTTTGTACGGACAAGAAAGATGCTCCACCCAAGGGATACATCAATAACAGGATATCATCATCCAACTATAGACTCAAAAAAGATGGGAACGGATATTCGTGTGGTCATATCGGAGAGGATCATACCTACTTTGTGATCAAATGGAAAACTCCTGGGATATCAATAAAGGTATGCGAAGTTTGTGCAGATGTCGATTCAAACTTGTTTATTGATTTGAGCAGCGGGATCACTTCACCAGATAACAAAGAAATGTTTCAATTGAAGGGGAGATATATGATGGAATGTGGATCAGATTGCAACCATTGTAAAGTTGCTAGCAGCCGGATATCTGTAAAAAGTTCCACAGTTGATAAATATTTTTCAGGCACCATTTCAGATAAGGGATTGATAGATCTAGTGATTTCTGAGAACCGTGAGGCCCTGTTTAAAAACAGCCCGGTATTCGCTATCGGGAAAAAGTGTTTTGGAAAAGATGCTTCATCCTTCTTGAACTCTTTGAGATACGACGATTGGGAAAAAGACGTTCTCAAAAAAGCTATAAAACTTACCGGACCAGTTATTTTAGAACAAGGGACCGTCAACGAACTACTCGAACAGGCGTGGGATAGTTACGCATCAGATATACTGAGCGTCCTGCTGGACGATGAAGAACTTATAGAAGAGTTGATATCATGGGGTGATAAAAAGAATGTAATACCCAGAGATGTTCTAAGACAAGCTAAAAAAAGAAAGATGGAATTAGATGAGCTGACAGCACTACCTTCTTTCGATGTTCTACCGGCCCGTGCGAGATTTGTCCATGATCTGATGATATCATACAAGATAAGCGGTGTAGAGGAGGCTTTGAACCATCTTAAAGAGGTGAACCCCAGGGAAACCCGTATGAAGTCCTTGGCTTATGGTTTTCTCCACGCCATAGACCGAGCAGAATCACACCGATGGAAATACGACGATAGTGAAGTCGAGACCGGTGAGTTTTTATCTGATTATTTTAAGAAGCTTATTGAAAGCTCAGGAGAAGAATACGCACAGGCACTGCAGGATTTATTGAAGATGAGTGGTTCCACTAAGACCATAGTTCTCGATGATGGTCGGGAACTCAGATGATCCATCTGTAAATCATAAATGATAAATACATTCAACACTATTTCTCCTTGAAGTGAGTTACGATGTTGGACCTAAATAAAGTAAGGGCAAAATTAGAGGACTATGATCTGGCTAAGACCAAGGTGGGTGTTGTTGCATCACATTCAGCTTTAGATGTATGCGATGGAGCGGTGGATGAAGGGTTCCCAACTTTAGCGGTCTGTCAAAAGGGAAGAGAGAAAACATACGATAAATATTTCAAAACCATTCATGATGGCAAAGGAAAGCGTATAAGAGGGGTGGTTGATGAAACTTGGATCCTGGATAAGTTCGCAGACATATTGAAAAAAGAATATCAACAGCGGCTCATCGATGAAAATGTTATCTTCGTTCCGAACAGATCATTTACATCATATGCACCTTTGGATCGGATAGAAGATGATTTCGTTGTTCCGATGGTGGGAAGCAGGAACTTACTCAGAAGTGAAGAAAGAGAAGAAGAAAAAGACTATTACTGGTTATTAGAAAAAGGCGGCCTTCCGTTCCCTAAAAAAATTAAAAATCCAGAGGATATAGATAAACTTGTTATGGTTAAGTTAAAGCATAAAGAAAAGCGTCTAGAAAGAGGTTTTTTCACAGCCTCTTCATACGAAGAATATCAAGGGAAAGTTGAAAACCTTATAAAGAACGATGTGATCACTCGAGAGGACCTAAAGGACGCTAGGATCGAAGAATACATCATCGGACCAGTATTCAATTTTGATTTCTTTTATAGCCCTCTCAACGATAAGGGTTCTAAGATCGAGCTTTTAGGTATAGACTGGAGGTTTGAAACCAGCCTTGATGGCCATGTGAGACTTCCAGCACCACAACAGATGACATTGAATGAAGAACAGATAGTACCGGAGTACACCGTTACTGGACACAACAGCGCTACTCTAAGAGAATCTCAACTTGAAAAGGTATTTAAACTCGCCGAGTTATACGTTAAGGCAACCAAAAAACACTATGCCCCCGGAGTTATCGGACCTTTCTGCCTACAGACCTGTGTGGATAAGGACCTCAATTTTTATATATACGATGTTGCACCTAGAACAGGTGGTGGGACCAACGTACATATGAACGTTGGCCATCCTTACGGTAATACCTTATGGGGAAAACGTATGTCTACTGGTAGAAGGCTGGCTCAGGAGATAAGAAGAGGTATCAAAAAAGAGCGACTTAAGGAGATAATCACTTGAAATTGATAATGTATCATAGGAGGAGTTTAACATGGGGTTATTAGACAACTTGCTTGACAAAGAAAAAAGGGCGCTGAACAAGGCACAAAAATATATTGATAAGGCAAAGGATTTACATCAGTCTGGTGATGTCAATAAAGCTAAAGAATATTGTGATAAAGCATGGGATCATCTTAAGAAAAATGAAGAGATCTTCAAGGAGAAAATTGAAGAGCTATCCCGAGTTTTCGACGATCTAGGTTGGGTGTATTACAATATTGGGTACGACGATCTAGCACTACATACAGAAGAGAAGGCTCTTGAAATTAACGAAACGAACGTTTTGGCTTTGAATCATAAAGCACTGATACTAACTCAAAAAGGACATCCATCAAAGGCCCTTCATCTGCTTTCCCGCGCCCTGGAGATAAATAATGAGGATAGGTATACACTGATAAATAAGGGAGATATCCTTAAAAAGATGGAGAGATACGACGAAGCAGTTAGAACATACGAAAAGGCTCTAGAACTAGATGAGGAAGATATATCGATATATGACAAGATACTTACGATCGAACCAAGGAACGGAAAAATTTGGGCTGAAAGAGGATTAGCTCTTAAAAATAGTGGAGACTATGAAAAAGCAATAGAGTCTTTCAATAAATCATTAGAGATAAATACAAACCAAGAGCGTATCTGGCTATACAAAGGGCTCGCACTAAGAGATATGGATAAATTGAACGATGCAGTGGTATGTTTCGACAATGGATTAGAGATAAACCCGGAAAACAAAGATCTATGGAGCAGCAAGGGAGTGACTTTACACTTACTGAAAAGGGATGAAGATGCTCTAGAGGCGTTCAGTAAAGCTTTAGAGATAGATTCTGAGAACAAAGACCTTTGGAACCGTAAGGGCACTATACTTTACGAATTGGGACGCCATAAAGAGGCTGTTAACGCCTTCGATAAAGGTATAGCTATTGACCCAGATGATGTAAAATTGTTAAACAATAAAAAAGAAGCCCTGAAGCCTATAGGAAGGTATGAAGAACTTATAAGAGTATGTGATAAGATCCTAGATAAGAACCCTTCAGATGCCAGCAGTCTATATGATAAAGGAGTTGCATTACATAGACTAGGTAAACATCAAGAGGCTATCCAACAGTTAGAAGAAGCCCTTTCTTATAATCCTAAGGATATCTATGCCCTTGAGAAAGAAAAAAAGATATACAAGGAATTAGAGGATTGGGAAAGTGTCATTAGAACCTCAGATCGCATAAATGAAATCGATAGTAATAACTGGGACGCATGGTTTGATAAAGGTAATTCTTATCTAAAGATCAACAACCCTGAACAGGCTATCGAAAGTTTTGAACGTTCTTTGATGATAAAAGATAATGAGTTGAGAGCTTTAGAGGGGAAAAAAGAAGCTTTGATACTTGCGGGCAGGGTCGAAGAAGTTGTCTCGGTTTGTGACCGGATAATATCCATAGATCCAGACAATACCCAGGCTTATTTCGATAGGGCAAAGGCTTTGGAGCGTTTAAAAAAATATGAAAGAGCGATTAAGGACTATAGGAAGGGTTTATCTAACGATCCATCATGGGACGAACATTGGAATGATAAGGGACTATGCGAATATCGTATAGGCGAGTACCGGGAGGCAATAGAGAGTTTTGATAAAGCTATCGGTATAAACTCAGACGATAAGCGTTATTGGAACAACAAAGGTCACAGTCTAAACAAGTTAGAGATGTATGAAGAAGCCATATCAGCATATGATAAAGCGCTAGATATCGAACCAAACGATAAAAGAGTATGGTACAGCAAAGGACTTGCCCAAGAAGGGCTTAATAGATATGAAGAGGCGGTAACATCATACGATAAAACCTTGGAGTTGGATGATAGTAATCCAAAGGTTTGGTACAGTAAAGGGATCGCACTTGAGTGGCTGGATAGGTACGAGGAAGCAGTAGAGGCCTTTGATAGATCCATCAAGCTAAAACCGAACAATCGTTTCGCCTATATACGAAAGGGTCTTGCACATTCAGAACTTGGAGAACACGAGAAAGCGATTAAATCTTTCAATAGAGCACTGGATATGAAGGGAGACGATATCAAGCTACTCCATGAAAAGAAGGAATCCTTGAAGGAATTGAACAGATGGAGTGATATACTACAGACCGCCAATCAGATCATCGATATCGATTCGAACAACCTTCAGGCTTGGAGGGATAAAGGAGAGGCGTTAAAACGACTTGGTGAGCCTCAGAACGCATTGAGTTGTTATGAGCGTGCTTTATCGATAGAAAAGAGTTTGAAAGATTTGATCAAAGTAAAGGATCTATTCAAAGATCTTAAGAGAACAGATGGCGTATTAGAATACAGTGAACTCATAATCGAAGAGGACCCAAAAAATGAAGAAGCTTGGCAGGACAAAGCCATGGCGTTGAAGTTACTGAAAAGATGGGATGAATCTCTTCAAGCTTTTGATAAAGCCTTGGAGATGGAGCCAGATAGTCAAAAAATGTGGATTCACAAGGGTATGGTTTTTGAACATCTGAAACAGTATGAAAATGCGATTAGAGCATATAACGAAGCTTTAGAATTAGATTCAAGTGATATCCTACCCATAGCTCGAAAAGCTATATGTTTGAAAAAAATGGAGCGATTCGAGGAGGCGGCAGAATGGTTCCAAAAGGCCATGGATATAGAGCCAGATAATACACGTTACATCAACATGAGAGGTAGATGCCTGATAGAAACTGGTGACCTGGAAGAAGCAAAAGAACTATTTGAACGCTCACTCCAGATCGACGACCAGAACGGAACAACTTGGGAGTATAAGGGCATATTAGCGGAAAAACTTGAGAGATATGAGGAGGCCATAAGTTCACTGGATACTGCGATAAAGCTAGGTGTTGAAGATAAGGATGTATGGATCACAAAGGCCGAGTGTTACGATTATCTGGGTCGAAAACAAGACGCTATTAACAGCTACGATAGGGCTATAGAGATATCACCTGAAGATCCAAACCTCTGGTTCAAGAAAGGGGAATTACAGTTCGAAATCGAGGAGTATCAGAAGGCAATAGAGAGCTTCGATAGTGCGACTGATATCGATCCGGATTTCGAAGAGGCATGGTTCGAAAAAGGTCGAGTACTTGAGGAAGTTAATCATTATAAACCGGCTATCGAAGCCTATGATAAGGCGATCGGTTTGAAAGCTGAAGATAAATACGCTTGGAATAACAAAGGAAGAGTTTTGATCGAGATCGGTAAAACTGAAAAGGCCATACGTGCATTCGAAAAGGCGTTGGAACTTGATCTGGAATTTGAATCAGCTAAACAGGGTCTTGAAATAGCTAAAGACAAAGAAAGAGAAAGAAAGTTAGAAGAATATGCAAAGAAGATTCTAGAATACGAATCCGTTCGTAATCGGGAAGTATCAAAGGAGGAAGCATTTAAAAAGTGCAATATACCCTACAATTACATTGATGAGGTCTTTGCCTATCTTTCCCTCCGTGAGGCACTAGATGTTAATTCATTGGATGAAAAAGAAAAAGATAAGTTAGAAAACGCTTCTCGAGTGGTGATCAAAAAATTGGCCCTTACCTCACGAGAGACATTGTTAAAAAAAGGAGTCCGGCTGTGCGACATAGTAACGAACTTCCCCGACAAATCTATACCCGAAGCAAAAAGGGTGCTGGAATATATTCGAGAAGTAGACAATATGGACGTTTCTGCAGAACAGATAGATGAGTCTACCGAAAGATTGCTCAGAAAAAGAGTACTGACTTTACCGCCTGAAAAACGTGACTTCCTAACACTGATCACCAATCTGAATATCGGGATTCACCAGGCTAAAAAGGTACTAGCAGCATTAAAGAAATTTGAAGGTGCGGATTACAAGCCTCCAAGCACGGAGATATCAACATTAGTACAGGATGAATTTGCTGTGGAGGAAAAACTTGATAAAAAAGTGGTTAAGGAGACCAAAGAGGCAAAGCCTACCAAAAGTGAAGATGTTGAGGAACCTGAGTGCTATTTCTGCGGAGACCCCACGCATTACAAACATGATTGTAACGAGCTATCTCTCTGCCCATCCTGTGAGTCAAAACATGCTGGAGAATACTGTCCGGAGTGTAGAGAAGTAATAGGTTCTAAAGCAGATGCTGAAGAAGACGATATGATGCTCTAGTTAGAAAAAACCGGTCTTCTTTCTTTTGATATCCGCACGTTTACTTTCCAAGAAGCCGTAAACCGTACTATGTTCAGAACCCTCTAAGATCATCTGAACAGCTCTTCTAGCTATAGAGAGTTCTGTGGAAAAACCTACCAATGCAACTGTGTTTCCGTAAACGGATACGTAACATTCGCTCAACTCTTCTATAAGCTCCCTAGTCCTACCATCTTTTCCTATAAGTCTTGCTTTCATGCGGTGAATTGCATTGGAACTTTTACCAACGTATGAGCGTATGTCTATAAGTTCAAAATAGGCTTGATCCTGTAGTAAAAACAGAGCCTTTTTAGGATTGAATCCACGACCGATAGCCTTCACTATATCTTCTAATTTAAGGGCTAAAACGGGGTCCTCCACCTCTCGAGTATCGATATCCACTATGCCCGATTCCGAATCCACGTCAAGTATCGCACCGGTTTTCTTTTCGATTTCTCTTTTTGTCTTACCCTGTTCACCGATAAGTACACCGATCCGTTCCTTAGGTATCTTTACACTAGGCATGGTCATCATTTCCTTCCATGATAGTTCCGATAATTATATCTTCTGATGTTTCAACACCACTTTTTTGAAAGTATCGAGCTAAATTGGAAACATCTCTCTGAAACAATTCGTCTGCTCGGGGATGACTTGTAGGTACGGACTGTGAAACATCTATGATATACGCATCTCCATCGGAATAGAGGATGTTATATTCGCTGAGATCACCATGAATCAACTTGATTTCGTTTACCATCTTATGGTAATCACCTATGATGCTGTTGTAAACTTCTTCCATCTCTTCTTCGTTTAGCTTAACATCTTTTAACATAGGAGCTGGACCACCTTGATGTTCCACTAATTCCATAACAAGAATATTGTTTGAAAATGTGATCGGCATAGGTACGTTGATAATAGCTTCGTACATCCTTTTTAGATTAGAAAATTCCTTCTTTGCCCATGTGTATATTAGCTTTCTTCCTTTGCCTACGCGTTTAAATCTATAGTCTCCCTCGATATACTTTCGATATTCTTTAAAGATCGAGGTGTTCATTCTCATTATCTTTACTGCTAAAGGGGTATCATCGGGAGAAAGAGCACGGAACACTTTTGCTTCTTTTCCAGTTGAAATGGGATAATCCATGGATTGGATATGCCCGTGTTTCATCAATTCGTATAGAACTTCTAAAGTACTCTTATCGAAGACTTCATCTATGGTTTTCCTTCCAGGAACGAATATGTCATCACTTCTTTCCATTTACCATTTCACCTTATGAAGCCCTTAAAAACGTTTCGTGCCTTCTTTCGGGTACTTGATTTTATTTTTTTCAAGTTTTTCTATCACCGCTTCAATTAGATCTATATCCGTAACATCGGCTAAAGAAAGAAGGTATATCAAAACATCTGCCATCTCTTCCTTTAGACGCTCTTTTGAAACAATTTCATCGTCCCTCCACTGAAATAATTCTAACAACTCTGCGGACTCGATACATATAGATATAGAAAGATCTTTAGGATTGTGATATTTAAGCCAATCTCGTTCATCTCTAAACTTTACCACTTCTCTTTGAAGGTCGTCAATATCTCTCATATAGCTAAATCAAAATAACTGTATATCAATTTTGTCAAAAAATATATAATGAGAAGGGGTTTTAATGAAACTAGCGTTGATGATCAACTAAGCTTTTTTCATCGTGATTTCCATGGACGATACGTTAACCGTCCCATCATCTCCTTCTCTATCGATCTGTTCCGTATCCGTTTTGATATCGATTATTGATGATTCTGGAACGAAACGATGTCTAGTTATCTCAGCAACATCAACGGCCTTACTGATAGCTCGTCCCCTTGACTTTATAACTACTTCATCTGAACCACTGTTGAACTGGGTCACGACAGCCATTACGTAGTTCATTGTTTCTTTTTTTCCGATATACACTGTGTTTTCATCATCCATATGCATTCCTCCTGAGTTGGTTTAGGGCATGACTTTAACTTACGCCAGGTATTTAATATTTGGCCTTTTACGGCCAGGTGAAAGAAAATAAAAATTTTCGAAACTCGCTTTCGAAGGTGAGGTGAGGAAGCGAAAATTGTGAGCGGACTCGCCGGGATTTTCGTTCGACGAGGGTTTTCCTCGACAGGTTTCGAACCCGGGTTTGGGGCTCCGGAGGCCCCAGTGATATCCATTGTAGTCCACACACTAGGATGTGAAGTGGATTGCTACACCACGAGCCCTATTTGTTCTTGAATTCTGTATACCCGCATTGACCACAAGAAACGCGATCTTTATGAACTCCCAAAAACACGCCATCTCCGCATTTTGGACAGTTGCGTCTTAAACGTTTTATCTTGCCATCTTTGACTTCGTACATATCTTTTTTAGCCATTGGATCATCCCTTCAACTTGTTTCGAGTTATCTGATGCTTTCGTTCGTAGTGTATCGCATCGTCTTTACTGTCATATAATTTAGCTATAACTTGAGTTTGATCTAAACCAAACTGTGCGTTTATACTGTCAACCACTATTTGACCCTTATCAAATCCAGTTAACGAAGCTATGCTTGCTTTTATCTGATCTCGATTAGGAGTAGGGCCTAACTCATGATGTACAGTAAGTACTAGTTCTCTCCTTTTGAGGAGTTTATTTTCCTTTTCTTCTTCTATGTCTATTGATATATCCGACATTCTATCCACCTTGGTTCACTTTTTCCATACTATTTATTACTTGCCACGCCTTTTCCTTCTTATCCTTGTCTACTACATTTACAGACATCCCCTTTAAGGGTATCCCATATAATACTATTCCTCCCTCGGGGCATATCACCATGGAAGCTATTGCAAGAAGATCTTCCTCACCCTTGACCATTATGAGTAAAGAGTTTTCAGAGGATATTCCTTTTTCTATAGCTCTCCAAGATTGAACAGTGATCTGAGCAGGAGGATTATTTACTTCTATTTTACCTTCGAAAGCAGGCGTATCTCCATCATAATCGCCTCTCCGTGTTTTTCCGTCTATTATGCCGACATCGGGAACGACTCCTTGTTGGTAAAGAACATCATTGACGTAGTCTCCAACGGCGATCAATGGTTTATTTTTTAAATACTTTTCAGGCAGGGAACCGGAAACTACTGGCCCTATACTTTCTTTAAGTTGGTTTCGAAGGTTTTCTGGGAGTTTAAGGTCGTTGACTATTGCCATAAGATACCTATTCTCTAACTTTTAAAGCGAATTTACCGTTTGTCTTTATTCCCATCTTCCTAGCTAGTTCGGAATGTTCATGTTCGATCACGATCAGGTATCCCTGCCATTCTTGTGTGACTTCTGATCCACATAAAGGACATTCCTTCTCATGTGTGATGGCATTGCATTTTTTACACGCCTTCTTCTTTTTAGCCATAAATATTAAGCCTCCAGTTTCTCTTTGATCCATTCAACTTTACCTAGGCCGGCTTGACGCATGGTTAACCCGATTTTACTTTCTCTTGGGCTTCTCTCGTTGACGCTTACTGTGACTATCCTGGCTCTAAGCTTATCGTTGATACCGATCTCCCTTTTGGATTCTCTTCCTCTCAAACGCTGGTTACCTATATCTACTTCTACTCTATCATTCATTATTTGACTGATATGGAGAAGACCGTCTAGGGGGCCGAATCTAACGAATGCTCCGAATTTTAGTATTTCACAAACATAACCGTAAATCAATTCGTTTTCTTCCAGCTGGAACAATAGAGCATCGTATTTAACCCGCTGATATATACCTCCGTCACCATGGACTATTTTACCGTCTCCCAATCGCTCGATATTGGTTGCCATTATTATCAATTTATTGCCATCTTCTAGATTACCTTCGAAGGTTTCGCATGCTATCTCTTTTGCAACCTGATCCAGGTCTTCGTCTAGTTTGTGTGGAGGTATCCTTATGGTATCTTCTTTCTTTTCCATCTTGTACATGTGTTCTCACCAGCTTAAATCAGTCCAGTTCGCGGGATTATACTTGCAAATACTAATGCAACTACGGACATGAGCTTTATCAGTATGTTCAAAGAGGGTCCCGAGGTATCTTTGAACGGATCGCCGACGGTATCGCCTACTACCCCGGCTTTGTGTGAATCCGACCCTTTGCCCCCATGGTGGCCCTGTTCTATGTACTTTTTGGCGTTATCCCATGCTCCACCTGCATTTGCCATCATGATCGCGAGGACGAATCCGGTACCTACAGCAGCCATCAGGAATCCGCCTAGTGCGGCTGCGCCCAGGATCATCCCGACTGCTACGGGGACTACTATAGCCAATACTCCGGGTATCACCATCTCTTTTAGAGCTGATGCAGTGCTTAGATTGATCACTCGTTGGTAATCTGCCTCGGCCTCACCGTCTATCAACCCAGGGATCTCCTTGAACTGTATTCTGACCTCCTTAACTATCTCAAAGGCTGATTTTCCCACCGCTTTCATGGTGATCGCACAGAAAATGAATGGAACCATAGCGCCAAGGAAGATGCCCACCAGTACGGGTGGTTGCAGTATACTGAAGTCACCTACTTCCAATCCGACCTGAGACGCGTAGGCTGCTGTTAGAGTCAGTGCAGTCAGTGCTGCGGACCCGATTGCGAAACCCTTTCCGGTGGCCGCTGTTGTATTGCCGAGAGAGTCAAGAGCATCTGTTCGTTCACGTACCTTTGGCTCTAGACCACTCATCTCCGCTAGACCACCTGCGTTGTCGGCTACCGGGCCATAGGCATCAGTCGAAAGTGTGACTCCAAGGGTTGAAAGCATCCCGATGGCGGAGATGGCTACACCATACAATCCTGCGAATTCAAATGAAATAATTATGGCTACAGATACGATTATCACAGGGAATAGAGTACTTTCCATACCACTAGCTATACCCTGTATGATAAAAGTAGCAGGTCCGGTCTCCGTTGATTTCGCCAGGTTTTTAGTTGGTTTGTACCTGTCAGACGTATAGTATTCCGTGAAATACCCTATCAAGGAACCAGCTATAAGACCTGCTACGACAGCACCCCATATACCTAGGTTGTCCGGTGCAAGTAGATAAACAACAAAGAATGAGAATACTCCTACTATCACTGCAGAACCATACGTACCCCTGCGAAGTGCATTAAGGAGTGCTTCCTGGCTGGCATCTTCTTTGGTTCTTACAAAAAAGATTGCAACCATGGATGCGATGATCCCTGCAGCAGCGATCAATAAGGGGATAGCAAAAATTTCAGTTCCCATACCTTCAACAGGGCTGTCCAACAAGGGAGTCATACCAGAGCCTTCATAGGCCATCCACCCAAGGGTAAGAGCCGCTATGATCGAGTTGGTGTATGATTCGTAAAGGTCGGCACCCATGCCGGCAACATCACCAACATTATCTCCCACGTTATCTGCGATAACTGCAGGGTTCCTTGGATCGTCTTCGGCTATCCCTGCTTCGACCTTTCCTGCTAAGTCTGCGCCGACGTCGGCAGCTTTGGTGTAGATACCTCCACCCACACGGGCGAAGAGTGCTATCGAGCTAGCACCAAAACCGAAGCCGGCTATGAACGTAAGTGAATCCTCTAAACCTACAAAATAATTTGTTAACAAGAGCACAGCGCTCAATCCTAGTAACCCAAGGCTGACAACGGACATCCCCATGACCGCACCACCTCTAAAGGCTATACGAAGTGATTTATCAAGGCTATTCCTAGCAGCCTGAGTAGTAGGTGCACTTGAATTGGTAGCGGTTATCATGCCCATGTATCCTGCAGTAGCCGATAGGATAGCGCCTACAAGGAATGCAAAGGCAGTGAAAGGTGCATTTCCATCTGCTAAGTCCTTTCCACCCAGCAATATTGCTACAACGGCCACGAATATGGCGATATATTTGTATTCAGTATGCAGATAAGTCTTAGCGCCTTGCTGTACTTGGTCGGCTATCTTCTGCATCAATTTATTTCCTTTATCTTGTTTGGATATAAACTTAGAGAAATATCCTGCTAGAAGTATTCCAAGTAGAGACACCAATATAGCTACTATTCCGTACTCTATTCCATTCATGCTAACACCTGATTGAATAAAGGGACTGACATTAAGTATTTATATTTTTTCAATCACCGTTATCCCGATGTGAAAGAAAGATCTTCTACTTGTAGGTAAGGTAGTTCCATGTAGAGTAGTGAAGCCACTTTTTCTACGTTGGATGATATGGCAGATATATTGTTCAAAGAGTCAAATACGTTTCCCGAGACCATCATATTCTTCAATGGGTGCTTTATTGCCCCGCCTTCTATCATGTAACCGCCCTTTACAACTCCAGAAAAATCACCGTTCACTGGATTAATATCGCCAGAGAAACGGTTTATCAATACACCGTTCTCAACTTCACTTATCAAATGCTCGAGTCCCCTATTACCAGGAGATAAAACAAGGTTTGTGGGATCTATAGAGGGGATGGTTCTTGGGCCACCAGAAGCATGTCCAGTTGACTGGACGTCCATGGCGTTTGCTGTGTAACTGTTGTGAAGATGGCTTTTTAAGACCCCATCTTCGACGATCTTTAACTTAGGTATCGGCAGCCCTTCCCTATCGAAGGACCTACATCTTAACCCCTTGGGAAGTCTTGAATGGTCGACCAAGTTAAAGTTCGAAGCCGCAATTTTCTCTCCGATCTTATCAGTAAAAGGACTCATGCCTCTGAGTACACGGTTACCTTTTAAAGGATATATCAGGCCCATGAATAACATCATTGCCAAAGCCTGAGGAGATAATATTCCAGTACCCTCGAAGCTCTTCGCTTTTTTTGCACCCAGTGAATTTATAGTGGATTCAACAAGTTCACGAGCCACCATTTCAACATCAATATCGGCGATATAGTTAGATCCTCCGACTTTTAGATCTTCATTCGATATCTCACCTTTATCTGATGCCATGCCCATAGCGAGACAGATATAAACACTAGATCTCTCGGATTCACTTACACCCCTGGAATTGACCACCGCTCTTTGCATGTCATGTGTGGCAAAAAAACCATCGCTGAAGCTGAATCTATCATCCTGGTTAAGGCAGGTTTCAAGCAAAAGTTTTGCATTTCTCACTGCATCTTGGACCTCGAAATCCTGAATAGTTTTGTCATAAATACCCTTCAGATGAGATACCTTCTTGGGTGCTGGTATCAAGTTATTTTCATCTGGGATAGAATTTTTAGCGATATTATATGCTTCTTTTACCTTCTTTAATATCACTCTTTCATCTAAGGAATGCACAGAAGAAAAACCCAAACGGTCATCGTGTAGAACCCTCACGCCTACCTGTTCTTTGACATGATAGCGGGACATATTGATCTCATTACTTTGAATACCAACATCGATGTTTGTATCCGTAACTAGGTAGATCTCTAAATCGTCGATATTTTCCGCCTTTCTGAGTATATTTTCCCCTAACTCGAGCAATCTAGACATCTCATCCCTCCTGCTTTCCACCTACAGTGGCCGTACATCTCAAATTTGGTCCGCCTCCATCTACTTTAGCTCTCTGGAACTTACCACAGTAACCGGCTCCCATCTTGAATTCGAAATTATCGGCAACTGCGTCTATACTTTTAAGCACTTCAAATCCCGAACCCGATATGGAAGCACCGCGTAAAAGTTCTGTTAGCTCACCATCCTTGATCCGCCAGGCCTTTTGCACACCGAACATGAATTCACCATTGGCATCTGCCTGTCCTCCTTTGGCTCCTTCTAGGTAAAAGCCCTCTTTAGTCTCCTCTATCAATTCATCAACACCGTGATCACCAGGTTCGATAAAGGTGTTGGTCATACGGATTATTGGGGGATCGGAGTACTCATATGCCCGGGCATTTCCCCTCGGTTTACCTCCCAAAACAGATGCTATCTCCATGTTATACAGATACTCGTTAAGAACACCTTCTTTGATTATCTCGGTCCTTGTTGATAATATACCCTCATCATCCACCGGAGTCCATCCTGCAGCGTGTGGAGTGGCTGTTCCATGATCCACCATAGTTACAAGTTCACTAGCCACCTTTTCGTTGATTTTACCCTGAGCTATGGAACCGGACTGTACAAAATCGGCCTCAACCGTATGCCCGATCGCCTCATGAGATATCAAACCAACCAGTTCGGGATTGAGTACAACAGTAGCTATGTCGCCTTTTGGGTGCTTTGCTTTTAAGAGTTGTTGAGCAGTTTTAACCGCTTTCTGTGCGATATCCTCGGCTGGATCTATTGCGAAAAGGTCCTTCCATCCACCGGTTATCCCTCTGCTTTCAGAACCCGCCACCTTTTCCCCGTTTGAATCTGCATAAGCGATAGTGTGGAATTCCACCTTCTCATCATGTAACGATACCTCGGTACCAAAACTGTTAACGATCAGCTTATCATCTTGGATCTCGTTCCACAGGCATTTGGCTGAATTTATATCTGAGCAAGCCCTCATATCCTTATCCAATCTTGTTAAAAGGTTCACCTTGTCTTCGATACTGTGATTGGTGACGCTGTCGTTAACCCTAGCTTTAAAGGTTCCATCCACCGGGGTCATCTCCCCAAAACCTTCAACTCTTTCTTTTTTTCCTTTGGCTGAAAATCGAGCGGCGCATTCGGCACTTTTCATGGTTTTTAGTATATCTTCTTCCCGGGTCCGACTTGTACTGCTAAAACCCCATGCACCGTCCACTAATACACGTATTCCCACACCGCCATAGGTGGATGAATGTACTTCCTCGGTATCACCCTTAACCACTTCTATTCTCTTCTGGTCACGAGTGTGATACCTCAACTCGATGTAGTCACCATCGCTTTTTTCAACCAAGCGCAGGAGGATATCTTTCATCTTACTTACCCGAGATGGTCACATCATTCAATTTGATCGAAGGTACTTCCATCTTTAGGACCGCTGAGCCAATGGCGTAGAATATTTTTTTGTGATCGTCTGCTAATTCCATAGAATGTAATGATTCCGGAAGATTGCCAGAGACCATCAATCCATCGAGTCTTCCTTTCTTTTCTCCATCTTCAACCAGCCATGCAGGATTTGCAACCACACTGAAATCTCCACTTGCAGGGTTTGATGTGTGGGCACCCATGACACCATCGACTAGTATGACCCGGCCTTCCATGAGATTGTTTATCTGTAGATCCTCTCCTCTGATGATGATATTCCTATCACCTATCTGTGGTGGAGATTTGAAGGAGCCTCGTACACCGTTACCGGTGCTTTCAGTATCACTGTTGACCGCTTCCTTGAGGTCGTATATGAAATTTGTTAACTTACCTTGGGACACAAAGGAAGTAGAAGAACTTACCACCCCTTCATCATCGAAGGGGAAACTTCCCATCCCCCAATCAGCAGTTGGGTCGTCCAATATACTCAGGTATTCCGCACCCACTTTATCATCCATACTACCCTGGTAAACAGACTTTCCTTTCCTAACGTTTTCACCGTTGAACGAAGGTATCAATCCGAAATACAACAACAAACCGATAGATTCGGGGCTCATCACCACGGGTATATTATCGGAAGGTATCGTTTCTTTATCCCTCATGGAAACGACTTTATCGCCGGCTTTAAGGCCGATTTCCTCAAAATTTACATCGTATTTCCTAGAACTGCCGGCCTCACCTGCCATGAGAGAAGTTTTATCGCCGGGTATGGTAGCGGCTATCGATCCGTCTATGATGGTGGCATCTTGAACCATGAATACACCCTTAGTGTTACCCACGACTTTTGTACCATACCCCAGAGACATCTCTCCTCGGGTCGGGATTATATCGTTATCAACAGAATAAGCTGCATCTATCATCTTCTGAGCTAGATCAGCACCTATTCCTTCTTCTAACGCATCCTGGACTTTTGGATCGAAGGTCTTGACTGTTACAGCATCCCTTTCACCTGGAAGCGATATACCTATCTTTTTCGAGAGTTTTGACAGTTCCAGGGCTTTTTTGACCCCTCTCTCCTCCTTCCCGGGTACACAATAGCCAAAGCCGATCCTGCCGTCTTTCAAAACTCGTATACCCAACCCCATATCTTCGTACTCGGTGCTGTCGGATATCTCTCCGTTCATGATACTGTAAGAAACATTTCTAGATCTGATCCCAAAAACATCTCCTTCCAAACCTTGTTTATTAAGGTATTCCAGTGCGACTTTAACGCTTTCTTCGATCATTCTCTACCACCAACCGTAACCTCAGAGATCAGTACATCCGCCCCTCCGTCGGTAACCGAAGCACTTTGGCCTTTGCCACAGTGCCCGATACCCGTGTCGGTATTATCCGATATACCTACTATGTTCTGAAGTGTTTCCAATGTAAATCCATTAAAACTGACGTTTCTTAAGGGTTTAACTATCTCACCGTTCTCGATCAGATAAGCCACCTGGGCATTGAACTGGAAGGTACCCTGGGCGGGACTGACTTGACCGCCGCTGGTGGATTTGGCATAAATACCTTTATCGATATCCTCGATGAGCTCTTCAAAACTCATTTCACCTGGCTCCATTATCGTATTGCTCATCCTTACCAAAGGCTTAACCCTGAAGTCCTCGGCCCTTGCGCCTCCGTTGGGCTCCATACCTAACTTCCAAGCGTTCTCTCGATCAAGTATAAAGTCGTTGAGTAATCCATCTTTGACAAGGACTCTATTTCTGGACCTTGTACCTTCATCGTCGAATGGAAAGCTACCGTATCCGTTCATGGTAGGATCGTCCTTTATGGTCACTATATCTGAAGCCACCTGTTCACCTAACTTTCCCTTCAAACAGCTGTTACCACTCGCAACCAGATCCCCTTCCGCCGCATGACCGAAGTCTTCGTGAGAGAAAACACCTGTAAGATGTGGATCCATGACCACGGGCATCTTTCCAGAAGGTGGTGTTTTGGCCTCTAACAAAGATTTTAACATCTCGAGAACGATCTCAACATCGTCGTATGCATCTTTAGTGAGTTCGAAACCACCGGTGCCTCCTGTAGCTTGGGTGGCCATCTGAACCGTATCACTTTTGCCGGTGATTATCATATAAGTAACCAGTCTAGGTATCTCCATCTCTATGTATGCACCCTCGCTGGTGATTATCTCCTTTTTTACCAATAGGTCCCTGTACCTTAGATCTGTGGAGTTGACGAAGTCTTTCTTTAACCAGTCCTCGACATCTGTTAAGAACTCAAGTTTCTCCTCCGGACTTACGTCCATGAAGTTATCCTTCATGGGCATCTTCACTTTTTCTTGCTTTATATCGATGTCCGCTAGGCCGGTTTCCTGTTTCCTTAGCTTATGACTGCTCTTAGCCATCTGAAAGGCCCTATCTATCGTTCTATCTAGTATATCCAGATCCGCAGTACCTACGTATCCCCATCCGTTACCGTAGAGAACCCTCACCATAGCACCTTCCTCCTCCCCCTGAACCACCGTTTCGGGAACTCCGTCTTTTAGATATAAAATAGTCCTGTACCACTTCTCTTTCCTTATGTCACAGTACTCAGCGCCCTTATCAACGACGCTTTCTAGCAGCTCTTTAACCATCGACTCAGTTATAATTTAAAAGGATAAAAGACTTTTGACACAAGCAACGAATTCAACGCATCTGTAGGGATGATACCGCCTTCACTACGTCAACGGTCTCTCTTACATCATGAACCCTCAATATAGATATGCTCTTTTGTACCGCCACGGCGGCTATACCCAAAGAACCGTAGAGTCTACCTTCAGCTTCCTTTCCCAATATATCACCCAAAAAACTCTTTCTAGATGCACCCAACAAAACGGGATAACCCATGGAGTTGAACTCTTCCAAACGAGAGATTATCTCGAGATTGTGTTGAAGTTTTTTACCGAAACCTATGCCTGGATCGATGATTATATTGTCCGGCGAAACCCCTGCATCCTCAGCAAGTATCGCCTGTTTATTCAAAAAGCTGTATATCTCACCCATTACATCTTCGTACTTTGGATCTTTCTGCATGGTTTCCGGAGTACCCCGCATGTGCATTATCACAACGGGAACGTCCAATACACCGGCGGTCTCCAGCATACCTTCCGTCCGTAAACCGAATACATCGTTTATCATGGAAGCTCCGGCTTCAACGGCTTTTTCGGCAACTGTAGGTTTGTGGGTGTCCACACTTATGCACACATCCGTTTTCTCCGAGATAGCTTGGATAACAGGCACGACCCGATCTATCTCTTCCTGTAGGGACGACCTCTCGCTACCTGGTCTGGTACTCTCTCCCCCCACATCGATAATATCGGCTCCTTGTTCAACCATCGCTAAGGCCCTCTGGACTGCGAGATCCTTCTCCGAGTATCGACCTCCGTCGTAGAAGCTGTCGGGAGTTACATTTAGGATACCCATTATCCTAGTATCTTCACCTGGAATCGGAGGTTCTTTGGGTTCATCAAAACACTCTAGTGCCTTTCTAACTTCTTTTGAAAGAGAAGGTAAAGCAAAGGGCTGCTCCTCTAGTTTTCTCAAAACCCTATTGTAGTGAGATATCGTACCCATCATGATAACTTCGCTCGTATCTTCGGTCAAAGAAAGAGCGGACCACGAAACCGCGGCTTCGCCACCGGCAGCCAAAAATTCCTGCTTTAATATGTTAGCGCCCCGTGGGTCTAATCCTGTGGCTCGAACCAAGCGATACCTTCCTTTGGGGGACATTATCTCCACGCCCCGAGGATCACAGCCCATCCTGTCCAGTTCGTTTTCGATATCTTTTAGCGAGAGCACCCTAGCTTCGAACATGATGAGGGATAATAGTGGCGGGGGATAAAAAGATTAGTCTTCAAAAATCGCTCCGCAGCCGGGGCAAGTATCCGAATCCTCAAAAACTTCAGCCCCGCAAAGGGGGCACACGAATTTTATTTCGACTTCATAGTCATCCTGTGGCTCATCGATAAGAGAGGCGAATTTTCTTATGTTGCTTATTATCGATTCTTTATCAGTATCTTTTAGCTCGAAGGTCGTATCGTCGACATTCATAAGCATCTCTTCAAGGATAAGCTGATTGACCGCCTCCTGTATGTTTTCACCACACTCGGGACATTCCTTTTCTTTGATAGACGTAGCAAAACCGCATTCAGGACAATCAACAGTCTTTCCATGTTCCAACTCATGTGTAACTTCTTTACCATCTTCAGAAACCACTGATGCATATGCGATCCTATTGCTTTCTTTTACGGGTTCATCCTTATTTTGAGAGGTTATACCCTTTAATTCTGCATCACATCCACGGCATCTTTCATCCGAAGATGATATGGAAGAGCCGCATCTAGGGCAATCTTCGGGTCCCTTGTTTTTAGTTTCATCATCTGAATTCATGAGACTTCGTAACTATTCCCAACAGAAGGGTTGATTAAAAATTTACCCCTTGAAGATAGGGCGCTGCACACCCTCTTTAGAAACGTAAACCATCTCTTCATCTTTTTCGTCCAGTCCTTCTTTTGCCTGTATAAAGCCGCGCATCCGTACATTGAAAAGATCGATATGATGCAGAGCCACCGCCTCTTCCATCCTAGGACTCCTTGCACTTCCCCACTCATAGTCTCCATGATGAGAAAGTATGATGTGAGAAAGTTTAAGCATCTGTTCTTCAGACAATCCTTCAATTTTTAAAGCACGTTCTCTTACTATCCTCTCGCACAGAACTGTATGACCTATCAGTCTGGCCTCGGTGGTTAGCTCTATCGAGGTGAAATGATCGTACTCAAAAACCTTACCAAAGTCGTGGATGATAGCTGCGGTCAAGAGCAGGTCCTTATCAAGTTCAGGATATATCTTCACAGTACTCAAAGCCATCTTGACATCGTCTAAAGTATGTTCCAATAATCCACCAAGGTAATTATTACTGTAACTTTTGCTGTAAGGGCTCTTTTTGAAGGAAGTGACGAATTCTTCGTCTTCAAGGAAGGATTTTACAAGAGAACAGAGTGCATGATCCTCTATTTCGTTAGCATGCTCCATCAACTCATTGAACATCTCGTCCACGTTACCTTTAGTGGTGGGTATATATTCAGCGGGATCTACGGAAGAAATATCCGCCCGACGAAGTTTATGGAATTCATCCGGGCTAACGGATAACTGAAGATCTCCCCTATAAGTTGTCACCGTTCCATCGATCTCCAGCACATCTCCGATGTCGATACGTGAATAAAAATCTTCGACAATATCTTTATCAGTTCCTCCCCAATACACCATAGGTATGTCTCCGGTACGGTCCCCCACCTTCAATCTAAAAAACCAGCCACGAGTATACTCCTTAGGAGGCATTTTGTTCCTAACTGCAAACCTATCTTTTATGTTCTGACCTTCTGACAAATCCTCTACATACGTTTTCTTTTCCAAACTACCACGACTCGGCTTAATTCCAAAGAGATATATAAGTTTGACCGGTGTTTAGACTTCCACTTCTAAGCCTAGTTCTTCCACCAATTCCTTGTACCTATTCCTCACGGTTACCTCTGTTACTGCGGCGACGTCAGCAACCTCTCGTTGTGTGCGCCTCTGATTCTCTTGTATAGATGAAATGTATATGGAAGCGGCGGCTAGGCCTGTAGGACCCTTGCCCGATATGAGTTCCTTCTTTTCAGCCATTTTTATGATCTCATCAGCCTTCCTTTGAACCTTACCAGATAGACCAAGCTCACTGCAGAAACGGCCCAGATATTCTTCTGGACGTGTTGGTTTTAGCTTCAAAACCAACTCACGACTTAAGAATCGATATGTTCTACCTATCTCCTTCCTATCTGATGAAGTGGCCTCGGCTATTTCATCAAGGGTACGTGGTACGTTAGCCTTCCTGCATGCGGCATAAAGTGATGCGGCGACTACACTGTTTATACTCCTTCCTCGGATCAGATTCTTTTTAACGGCGTTCCTGTAGATGACGGCGGCACTCTCACGTATGTTCTTGGGAAGTCCCATGGTTGAAGCCATCCTATCCAGCTCTGTTAGTGCATAAGCTAGATTTCTTTCTGTTGCGTCAGATACCCTGATCCTCCTCTGCCACTTCCTTAAACGATATATCTGTGCCTTCTTTTTACTGGGTATAGATCTGCCGTATGAATCTCTGTTTGATTGATCTATACCGGTGGAAAGACCTTTGTCATGTACCATCTGAGTCATAGGTGCACCTGTACGAGCCCGACTCTGTTCCTGCTGCATATCGAAAGCCCTCCATTCAGGCCCCTCGTCTACGTATTGATCATCGACTACGAGTCCGCATTCCTCGCACACTAATTCTCCCCGATCATAATCCTGGGCAAGATGCCTACTATTGCACTCAGGACATTCTTCTATTTTTTCTATTCTTTCGTGTTTGCGGCCCACAACATCTGTATCTTCATTCATTTTTCTCTTCCTCCACGAATACCGACCGACCGATCATTGCAAGAGGACGTAGGATCTTTTGCTTGGGTGTGATCTCGATGTATGGTGAGTCAACTGGACCAAACACCCATGATACCTTGCCAATCTCTTTTCTTTTTACATCCAGAACTACAGAATGTTTAGGGATGTAAGTGGGGAAACGTGCGACAATGTCCCCTCTATTTGAGATTGTGTGGACTTTTCCTTCTATTCGCAAGTTTTTCTAACCTCCAAATGATGGTAGCGGTTCTTCAGCTTAATCCCATAAGTGAGGTGATACTATATAAACCTTTCGAAAAACTTTATTAGATAGTCGATTTCATGTAAAATAAAGCTTTCTACAACATGTGCATAATTGGATTCCCTATCAAAAAGGAAAGTATGAACCCCATAAACATCAACACTATGAAGGGGATCTTCGGTGTGACCCATATCATCTCATCCGATGGTAAAGAATCATATATATTCTCACCCTCGTCCATAGGTCTCAATCTTATCTTACGCTTGCCATCTTCTAAGTATTCCATAGGCCAAACGAATGATTTTTTTGCCGAAGCAATATCTGTTTTGTAACCGAAAAACATCTGTGGAAAACCGATGTTTCCGTTTTTTAAATTTATAAATAAATAAGCAACCGGTAAAACTAAAGCGATCAAAGATGAATTCAGTAATATAACGAAGGCGAATGGAAAGAGCGGCTGCATGGCAGTGACTATCTGTTGATCGGCTCCATGATCGGTGATACCTTTCAGGTAGGGATAATAAGGCAACAATATAGCCAAAGCTAGAACAGCTTTTGCATCGGCACCTCCATGTAAAACATAAAAATAATACAAAATGAAGGTGACCAGCATCATGACAGGTATAGCTACCAATGGCCATATATCTGGATCGGAAAAGGAAGTGGACATCAGATAGGCCATGGGGATGATAGGTACGAAGAACCACAGCAATATCGATGGATTCAATCCAGACTCATCATAGATCATGGGTCTATCAACGAATGCTTCGACTAAAAAGAAAACGACAGGTATAAAAATTAAAAAGTACCTTATAGGTGCTTGATCAAGGATCAGCTGTACCATCAATATGACGATAGCTATAAATGACATTGCTATCCACAACTCATCTGGTACCCTGCGAGTTTTAATATCTAGCAAAGCTGCGATTAACAGAAATATGAATCCTACGATGAATCTAGCTATGGAATACATACTATCTTTTTATATTCAGGGATACGTCGGCTGCTTTTACCGAGTGTGTGAGGGATCCTGAGGATATAACATCTGCGTATTCAGCATAATCTTGAACATTATATTCATCGATACCTCCGGATATCTCCACGATTATCTTCTCATCTATCTCTTTGATTTTTTTATAAGCCTTTTCCACCGTTGTCGGAGACATGTTATCGAGCATTATTATGTCCGCTCCTATTTTTGATGCGGTGATGGCTCCTTCTACGTCGGTTACCTCAACATCTATCTTTTTGGAAAAGGAAGCTTTCTTTGCCCTTTGGATGGCTTCCTTCAATCCTCCGGCCAGTGATATATGATTATCTTTTATCAGCACCATATCATCCAGTGCCATCCTATGAGGGTCTCCACCTCCATCTTCTACTGCTTTTTTTTCAAAGTATCTGAAGCCGGGTGTGGTTTTCCGTGTGCATGCTATAACCGTATCTCCAGCTAAGTTCTTCATCTTACGAACCTTGGTGGCGATACCGCACATCCTCATCAAGATGTTCAAGGCCGTCCGTTCTATCCCCAATATAGTAGACGCTTTACCTTTTAACTCTAAAAGTACATCACCTTTTTTTACGATATTTCCAGAGGTGAAATTGCTTTTAACATCTACCCCATGACTTTCAAAGAAGAAAGTGATCTCAGTAACTCCACTCAGTACGAAGTCGTCCTTGGCTTCGATGAGCGCTTCAACTGTTCGATCGTCCTTTACACATAGGCGGGTTGTTAGATCTCCAAAGCCCAGGTCCTCCTCCAGATATCTGTCAAAATGCTGTTTTAAAAGCCATCCTTCCATAGATCATACCTCGATAGTTTCTCCTTCAACCGGTATGTAAACATCGTACTCTTTCAAATCTTTAGCCAACTCCTCACGATCATCTCCGTGCATCAACACTATTTTTTCAGGGTCACATCCGTTGGCGAAATCTAACAGTTCGGAATGGCCTGCGTGTGCGCTGAAGTCGTATTTCTTTACACTGCACTCCACGGGTACGGTGGCACCTCTGTCCTGTATCATACCGTTCTTTAGCAAACGGTCGCCGTTGGTACCCTCTACCTGATACCCGGTTAGGAATATACCCGTGTTCGGGTCCCTTCGCTTATCCATGATATAATCTAGAACCGGACCGCCTTCGAGCATCCCGCTGGTAGTAACAACAACTTCCGCTTCCTTTGCCCGGTTTCTAGTTTTATTGGACCGTACTGGGCTTGCGTTATTTACAGCCTTTTCAAGTGCTTTGCCTGACCTCAGGAAACCTTTGTGGTTGAGATAGATATGATTTACCGTACGACCCATGCCGTCGAACCAAACATCGTACCCACGATCGTTTAGGACCATGAGCAGTTCTTGAGTCCTACCCACGGCAAAGGACGGTACTATCGCCTGGCCGCCTCTGGAAAGTACGTCATCGATATCATCCAGGAATTCATTCTCAGTCTCAGCCCTATCACCGTGTTCTTTGCCGCTGTAGGTTGCTTCTAATATGAGTGTATCACATCTAACCGGATGAGCACCCCATACCAATCTGCTGTTAGTGGTGTTTATATCACCTGTAAAAAGTACAGTTTCTTCGCCCCTTAACTCTGCCATCATCGACCCGGGTATATGTCCTGCGGAATGTACCTCTATCTCCATACCCCCGATATCCCTCTTGGAATTGAATCCCATCAGGTCGAATGCGGCTTTCGTTCTCTTGATATCCCCTTTATCGAAATACTTGGGATATCCCTCGATACCTGCGATCTTAAGGCTGTCATAAAGCAGTAGCTCGACCACTTCAAGTGTTGGATGTGTAGCTAATACATTAACATCACAAGTCCTGACCAAAGAGGGTATCATCCCGCAGTGGTCTAGATGTGAGTGAGTTAAGAACGAAATATCTGCAAGCGGCGGCCTCATCGGATACTCTGGAGGGTCTGCTGGCAGCATGCCGTGATCAAATATCAAAGTCGTGTTTTTGTATTCCATTACCATAGAGAGGGGGCCCACTTTGGAAACCCCTCCCAAGAAAGTTAGTTTCATATACTTTTTCACCGTTTGTTTGTTTTACTTTAGGTTTAACATCAAGGGGGGGTATATATTGGTTTTGTGTGAAAATGCTGTTTTCATATGATTTCAAAACTCGGCTATCGAGGCGATATTCTCTTCTTCCGGATCGAAGGAACCTTCCATCTTTATGCCGAGAACAAGGCCGTCTACAGGCGAAGGGACCGGTTTTTCGTTCAAGTAACCCAGTACTTCACCTTCCTTGATAACGGTTCCCGGTAACACATTCGGTCGATATGTTCCCGATTCTTCAACCGGGATCCATCTATACTTATTGAAAAATCTTACTTTCTGTGAAGGGGCTCCTTGGATAAAACGTTTCATGGCGATCGTGATCATCTCTAATTCCGTTTTCAACCACTCGGCACCACCGGCTTCGATTATCATGGATGGGACACCTATTTTCGATAGTTCCAAGAATAGCTGTTTATCCGTTCCACCGGTCTGTACCGCATAATCCAGGCCGACCCGTTCACATAGCTCGACGTTGTGATCCTTGTTAAGGTCAGTGAGCATGTATGGTATGCACCTTCCTCCGGTCCCGTAGGTGTGAATATATATGACCGCGTCGTATTTTTTGGCTTCGTTGAATATTTCATCCGCCAAACGCTGGGAAACCGTTCCGTCCGGATCTCCGGGAAACAGCCGGTTCAGGTCCTTTTCATCGATGGGGTTGGCCCGCACTCGATGCTCTATGGCTTTTAGGTTAACTTCAGGGATCACTTTTACACCCTGGATACCCTTTCCCTCTATCCATCCCCTCAGCTCTCGGGCGATCATGACACCTCCTATCTCGTCCCCATGGACACCTCCCAAGATCAATATCTTCTTCATATTACAAGAGTAGAGAGATAGGTACCTATAATTGTTACCTAAAAACCCTTATGTTTGAAAGTTGTACTAGACGCCACATATATTCGTATTCCGTGTGATACTAGAGGATATGATCACCAAGATCAATATCATAAGCGTAATTCAACTGATGTGATCGATTACAGAGCGGAGTTACTGGGATCATGTTGTCACTATGGCCTGCGATCCCACCAAATCTATAGTTTCCCCTCACTTCACCTGTAGTGTATGATAGTTCCTCTGTTCCATCCTACAAGTCCTCCGACGAGTTTACTACCCTCTACATATATCTCAGTTAGTCCCAGATCATTTATCACACTTTCTGTACCTATATGACCAAAAAGCCCGACATACCATTCGTCGGGTCTGTTTATATAAAGCCCCTCTATGACGAAACCGTTGTCGTCTAAGCTACAGGTGAACGGTTCCTCGTCGGTAGCTACGGGTTCGAATCCCATACCATCGTTTCATCCGCTGGTTTCACTTGCATCGATATCATCTGCCAATGCATTGCTGACACTACGATCATTATCCATGGCTTGAAGATCGTGAACATCATAGAGTGAATATGGATCGTTCTCGGTTCCGCTTCCTTCGGTAAAAGCAACTTCACCGCTATCTTGTGTGAGATTCCCTGCGTTGGCGAAGGCAAATGCAAACACACTAACTAAAAGTAACATCACAACCACGAGGCTCCTGGTCCCTTTTTTGTCCGTCTTTTACTCCCCCTAAATCATACTAACTAAACAAACAAGTGCTTGTTTTTCTCCGTATATCTTAATGGATGCGATTATATATTAAAGTTGTGCAAATATCCTAGATCGAGGATGATGCCTTACAAATATCGATGTGAACGTTGATAATTGTTCTCGTTGAAAAAGATCGAGAGCACTCGCCAACTATATAACCGTCCTGTTTGGTTTTACCTAAGTATGTTCAGTAAGATGGACCTTGCTCGCGAAGACATATCACAATACGACGTGGGTAAAAAGTTGAAATTGTCTCTGCATTCCATATCCCAAGGTAATACCCTAGGTGAGCTTTGGTCCTACAACAAAGAGACTTTTTTCTTATGGGATAAGGGAAATGTGGTTTTATATATATTCGGAAAGAAGCTATCTATCGGATCCCTGGAAGACGTTCGAGTGTTCTTTGAAGACGTGATAGTAAAGGATGCAGTCCATGAAGGTTTCCAGTACTTTAAATTGGACGATGCTACCGGATCCATACCTGTGAGTTCCATATTCGGCGATTTGGAAAGCCTGGATAGTCACTTCTACGGATACAACAAAGAAGATGTTACCGTTCCTGTTGGTTGTTTTGATATCGTGGACATAGACCAGGATCTTTTAAAGAAAACAGATATGTCCCATCTGGAACAAGTAAAAGACGAGATCGGATGGATGTGGCCTTCTCTTGATCGATTCTTTGAGAAAGGCTTCGGTAAAGCTGCCATTATCGATGACAAAATCGTATGCTGGTGTACCGCTGAATATGTCAGTGAAAACATGTGCGGCATAGGCATAGAAACTTCCGAAGAACATAGAAAACAAGGTCTAGCAACTATAACAGCAGCTGAATTCATCCGCTACGCTTTGGATAAAGGCATACGCCCTCATTGGGAATGCCATGCGAAGAATCAAGCTTCGGTACGGTTAGCGGAGAAACTAGGTTTCTCCAAGTTGGAATCTAAAACTGTCTATTTGGGAAGATTTTAACTTTTTTTCATACCTCCAACTAAATGCATAACCCAATTATGTTACTATACCCATGTATGTTAGCTTGTTTTAGGTTTCTACTTATTACCTATTCACGCTTGAAGCATACGCAAATGAGAACTCCAATATGAGTCGCGTAAAGGAACATAGATTGAGGAGGATAGGCGATATCCGTTGAACTTCATTCGTCAATATCAGGTGATCGTTGATGAACGACCTCCGAGTGGTAATCTAGATATGCGTGACCGCAGTTTTTACAGTACGCTGAGTTGTCCCGCTCCACTTTTACTGCCCTCATGTTACATTTCCGGCATATATTCATATTTGGCCCAAAGAAAGTAGGGGGAGGAGTTGGCGTGTTCTTTTTCTTGGTAATACAACCGATCAACGTGATGAGTCCACTGAGGAACATCATCAACATGCCCTTTTCACGATAAGGATAGGGTGGAAGGCCTGCCGTTATAGGAAGATCGTAAAAATACAAGTATATACCTATGGCAAACAACAAAATACCAGGAATGATAAAACGTGCATCAGCTGAACTTTTTATACTGTCATAGAACGGTTTCGATGAACCTATTTTACTAAAATATTTGTAGTGCTTTTTTATCTTATAGACCAACATCACTGCCCCAAAACCGAAGAAAAACATCAAGTAGATGGTTAAAATCAGTTGATCATAATCTTTCTCCTCCTCAAGTTGTATCCTTTCCCCAACACCGAAAGCATAAAGATACCTATCAGAAGAAGCAACATAAATCGTTCCATCTTCACCTATAGCCGGGGAGGACCAGATCCTTCCATTTGTTCTAAAAATCCATCTAGTAGTTCCATCGGAGTTGATAGCATAGATCTTACCGTCATTTGAGCCGACATACACAATACCATTAGAATCTATAGCCGGTGAGGACCATCTTATTTCGGCACTAGTGGTATGACTCCATTTCAAAGTTCCATCCGGGTTGATCGCGTATACGTTATTATCATTAGACCCAACGTAAACTGTATCGTCGGGTCCTATCGCAGGGGAAGACCAAATACTATCTCCTGTAGTATAACTCCACTTCAAAGATCCATCAGGGTTAAACGCATAGATTTTATTGTCAAGAGAAGGGACATATATCGTTCCTTTTGAATCAACAACGGGTGAAGAAAAAAACCCCTTCCCTTCTAACGAATAGGTCCATTTTAAGGTGCCGTCAGGATTGAGTGCATGTATATCTCTAATTTCAGAAACCACATAGATTGTCCCATCCTGACCTATAGCTGGTGCCGCACTTACCATATAAATCGTTTCAAAACTCCATTTTAGAGTACCATCGGGATTTAATGCATACAAATTGAAGTCACCAGAGCCGAAGTAAATCGTACCATTATCACCTATCACCGGAGAAGATTCTACCCTCCAACCAGTTTCAAATCTCCATTTCTCCGTACCATCAGGGTTGATAGCGTAAAGATTACTATCCCACGAACCCACATATATGGTTCCGTTTTTATCGATCGCTGGAGTGGATCCTATATTATCATTTGCTTCGAAGCTCCATTTAACACCTCCTTCCGAATCGATTGCATACAGATGATTATGGCTCGTCCCTATGTAAATTGTGCCATCCATACCAATGACTGGTGAAGATTTAAAGAAAAGTCCCAGTTCGGTTCTCCATCCACTCGTACCGTTCACATGACTGGTATCGTATGGACTCAACCCAGTCCTAGCGGCGTTGCCTCCGAAGCAGGGCCAAGGCGGATCTGCTATATGTGAGTCGTTGTTTTCCGTGAGTTCGTTTGCGGAAACGGTCAAAGGTGCTCCGACGAAGGAGATGAACAGTATAATCACCAAGACCATAACCCCTAGATTCCATTTCATCTTACCATCTCTTTGTTTTCCTGTATTATATCATGTGAAGTCGTTCTGCCCTGTATTCACGACTTCACTTTCTATCAGATGCTTTCTCCATATTATTATTATATCATTATTTTTAAAAGCTGTATATCAATCGTTTTTATGTCTTTTTATCATTTTATCTACACATAATATATGAAGTATCACAACGCTAATGGTTCCACCCACCATCATTGATAGTGGAAAATGTAAATCTCGGTGGGATATCGATGAGGCAATAAAAACACCTATATTCCAACCAAATATAAATATCGCAAGACCCTTTGTTCTTTTTGATATCTTCATATCACACCACACCTCCTATATTATCCACATATTCGGTTTTTCGTATACTCACATCCTCCATACATTATCATTCCGCAAATAACTGTTAGGAAAAGTCCCCCGATGCCATTAGTTATACCCGCCTTGACTGCAGCAGCCCAGCAAGCTGCAGCTGTACCACCTGCACATAGAAGTCCTACCTTGTGCTCACAACTCATTCCTTCAAAACCATCCACATCTTGACCGCCATAAACTTCGCATAAATTTGTACAATGGTAAGTTGCGTCCCCGGGGGAATAGCCGTCATCAATGAAACGATGGTAACATTCTCCGAAAGTATTCCAAGCCGAGCTGCCGGGACAGGGAAGACCAGCTCCACCACCACCATTGATCAGCATCGGCGGACCCCAGAAGCCGCTCCACCTACCGGTCGGGTCCCTGGCATTCACCGGAAAACCACCGGGTTTTCCACCTCTCACTCGAACCAAGTTCTCGTGATTAACC
>PWKY01000036.1 GCA_003560595.1 Thermoplasmata archaeon
CATCTTTTCGATCCTTTCCATCATCTCAGAAGGTTCCATGTATGATAGCCTCTTATCTGTGGTTTTTACCTAAGTGATTCATTCTTTTTAAACATTGTTAGATGTGAGCACCCTGTACCAGACCTTTTCCATCCGTGATGTTGAGATCTTTGCCCGGATGTTTCGGAATTCGGGATGTGTTCAAAACACTGATGGGATTGCATCGTAAGGTCGTTTATCTATCTGCAGAATTCTCTCCACCTTTCCTCATCCACCCACACCTTGTCGTCCTCCAAAGCTATTAGATGTGCTTCCCATGGCTCGACCCCTTCATCCTCCTTCTCGGTGCGGATGAATGGAGCACCGTTGTCCAAAGAAGAAGGGGCGGTCAAGGAAAGTGTCATAAAGCTGAACTACATCTTTCCGGTATCGAATTTGATAGTAGAGAAGGTACTTTTTAAATTGAACAAAGAAAAGAGAATGAAAGTGTACCAAGAACTGAACGATGAACTGTCCGATCTGAAAGGATAGTATCATGAGGCACGGACAAGCTCCCCCCTCTTCCTTTAAGGATATAGTAAAATCATCATCTCTGTCAAGGTCTATCAGAGCTACTAATTCATCAAATTCAAACAATGACCTTCCCAATAATCTGAAGAAATGCCCTGGTGGTATTCCGCTGTCAGCAAGGTCGATGAATGGATCCTCATCTAACCGATCGCTTGTTTCTTCTTACGTGTCTGCCACTCTAACGGTTTTACCTTTCATGACCGAATAAACCAATACTATAACTAACACCACTGACAGGAGAATGCCCCGTGGGTATCGGAATGATGAATGCGGTAACAACAATACTTATTCTACAGTTGTAGTAACTGCAAAATCACGTCCTTAGATCAACAGAGTTGCTGCCACCCAGATGCATTTACTTTATCCTGCTTATGTTTTTAGGATATATGGAGACTATGACTATGTAATTATCCTCGAAAACTTGTATATCTTCGATGGCGACATTACCCATCCCTTTCAGCATGAATGAAAAGTTATTGAAATCCGCGGGACTCTTGAATGAGAATATGGTCTTCTGTTTGTAATATTTATTAGGACCTTCTGCGGATCTCGCTTGGTCCTGCAGTTCTATTATGGTCTTTATGGCTTCCTGTGCACTCTGTACCTTCTTTAGGTCTTTTTCATCCCTTTGTTTTTTCCTCACGATGGTCTGATTTATCGTGTCCCTAAGGGCTTTATTATCCCATGGTTTTTCTATGTAATTGTGTACGTTCGCCTCGTTGATGGCATCTCGGGCTGTATCCAGATCCGAATAACCGGTTATGATTATACGAACAATATCTGGAAATTCGTCTTTTACCCACTGCAGCAGTTGAACTCCATTCATCTTGGGCATATTGTAGTCTGATAAAACCAGATCAAAATCGTTTCTAGATAATTTCTCCTTTGCCTCTTCTGCATCGGACGCTAAGGATATATTTGCGTCGAATTCTTTAGCTCGTTCAAGGGTCCTTTTGAGGGCTCTCAAAACCTCCTCTTCATCATCTACTATCAATATGTTAAATTTTTCATCGCTTTCCATATACTATCTCTCCTTAGGTATCTTTATAGTTACTTTAGTTCCTTCTCCAGGTTTACTGTTGTAAGCCATAGTTCCATCATGCTTTTTGATTATGTTATAGCTTACACTCATACCCAAACCCGTACCGTCATCTTTGGTCGTGTAGAAAGGATCGAACACGTTATCCATTTCCGCTTCAGTCATACCTTTACCGTTATCTATTATCTCGATCATGATGTTGTCGTCATCCTGACTAGTTTTCACCCAGATATCACCCTGATCCATGGACTCAGCTGCGTTTTTTATAAGGTTCAAGAATACTTGATTTAATTCGTTGCTGTAACATCTTATTTTAGGGATGTTCCCGTATTCTTCGTGAAGTTTGATCTTGTTTTTTATTTCGTTGTGCATGAGCAATATGGTATCTTTCAGACCCTGGTTTATGTCCGATAGGACTTTTTCCGTTTCACCGGGTCTTGAGAAGCGTTTTAAAGTGTTGTTTATCTTGGTGATTCTGTTTACACCTTCTAAATTTATCTCTATCAATTCATTGAGTTCCTTATACTTACTCTCTTCGATCTCACCAGCCAACTCTTCTATATCCTCTTGCAAGAATTCCAAATTCGCCTTGATATATGAGGCAGGATTATTTATTTCGTGGGAAACTCCCGCAACCAGTGTTCCCAATGCAGCCATCTTTTCTACTTGGATGACCTCTCTAGTTTTCCTTTTGACCTCTTCTTCTAATTCTTGGGTATACCTTTCTAACTCTTTTTCTGCTAATTTCCTCTTGGTTATATCTTGTTGAACGGAAACCCAGTATTTTATTTCTCCTTCTGCATTTTTGACGGGAGCTATATTCCATTCTACGTGATAGGGGGTACCGTCTTTTTTGTAATTTACAGTCGATCCGTGAAATGTATCTCCATCCAGCAGCAACTTTTTCAATTTTTTCAGTAACTCTCTGTTGGTTTCTGGCCCTTGTAATATCTTCGGGGTTTTCCCTATGACTTCATCCGCTTCATATCCGGTGACTTCCAAAAATGCGGGATTAACATATATTATCTCTGGATAAAAATTCTCCAGGTCTGCATCAGTTATTATCATCATCTCAGTCATCTGCTCTATAGCCGATTTTAGAATCCTTACTTCTTCATCTATAGAACCACAAACATTATCCAAGTTGGCCATATATTTGATAAAGGTTACATTTTATATAAACTTAGTTCATTTGAATCAAATTTGTACTCAAGAAAACAGTCGTTATTGACTACATGAGTAGAAGATAAAAGTATCCTATACCTGTATGAACAATGTTTATATGCAGAAAAATTTCTACATGATGGCAAGTATATGAACACATCAAAGATCATGATCAAAACCGAAAATCTGATCCTGAAGCCCATCAGTCTTGATCACAAAGAAGATATATTCAGGGAATTCACCAGTGAGATAACCACTTATACCTACCCTAAACCTCCGGAAAAGATAGAGGATACTATCGGGTTCATAGAGAGAGCCATGAAGACTAACCAAGAGGGAAAGACCTTACTGATGGTCGTACTCAAAAAGGGAACAGAAGAGTTCCTGGGATGTGCGGAGTTACACAACATCGATAAGGATACCCCTGAGCTGGGTATATGGATAAAAAAGTCCGCTCATGGGCATGGCTATGGTCGAGAAGCCATCACCACACTCAAAGTATGGGCGGATCAGAACCTGGATTATCGTTATCTACTTTATCCCGTTGCAGAAGAAAATCACCCAAGCAGGAGGATACCCGAAAGCTTGGGCGGAGAAGTCTGTTGTGATTACGATGAGGTAAGCATGTCGGGTGTTGAACATCATATACTGGAATATCGCATCTATCCCGAGGATAAAAGTCCACAGTAGTAGAAGCATAAGTTTTTAAGGCAAGAAGTTAGTAAAAAACGTGTTCAACATGGTAAAAAGAAGATCTGATGCGGTATGGCAGGGAAATCTGAAAGATGGGAAAGGAAGTATCAAACTGGGAAGTGGTGCCTTCAAGGGTGATTACAGCTTCATATCACGTTTTAAAGACGGGAGTAGTACTAATCCAGAAGAGCTCATCGGTGCCGCCCATGCAGGCTGCTTCTCCATGGCCTTAGCCCACAGTATTGCGGAAGAGGGTTTTGAGGCAGAGGAGGTCAAAACAGAGGCAGTGGTCCACCTGGAAAAGATGGAAGACGGTTTCTCTATTACCAGGATAGAATTGAAGAACGACTCAAAGGTCCCTAACATAGAAGAAGATACTTTCCTGGAGCTAGCACATACCGCCAAGAAGAACTGTCCGGTGTCGAAAGCATTAGCCGCTGTAGATATAGAGCTGGATGCAAAACTTATCCACTAGATATCTTCTGGACCTAACGGAATGCAAAGGAATGAAATTCTCTTTTCTTCTACAAAACTTGTTTTTGTAGTAAGTTAGAAACGTAGTTTCTGACGATCACTAAAGCAGAGCTTTCGTGATACAAATAAATTATTTCATCCACTATAGTCTTGGTCATAATGATAAAAGAACTTCTACATATATGCAGCAAATTCAGAGTTTCACTTCACAGATGATCATTTTAAGTGTCTTATGAACCAAAAAATATTTATAATATATGGGAGTTAAAATAATGGTGATATGAACATGATGAAAAAAAATTTGAGTTTTGGGGTTATCGGGTTGATAGTTCTAGCGACTCTAACTGTACTATTCTCTGCCGCTCCTGTTGAGGCTCATCCCCCCAGTAGTGTTAGTATAGAATATGACATGGAAGAAGAACTGCTCACTGTAGATGTCACTCATTCCGTAGGGGACCCACAGACCCATTTCATCTATAACGTAGTTGTAGAGGTCGATGGTGATGTAGTGATAGATGAAAATTACAACAGTCAGCCAGATGAAACCATTTTCCAGTATACCTACGAACTATCGGTAGAGGAAGGGAGTACCATCGTAACGACTGCGTACTGCAATCAGCAGGGTTCTGGATCCGATACTATACAAGTAGAGGAGGAAGTAGAAGATGATGATACACCTGGTTTCCTATTTCCACTGCTTGGATCAGGAACAGCTTTCGCTTTGATACTCTATAAAAAGAAAAGATGATCGAAAGTTCCTCTTCATAGTATGTGGCTAAAATAAACCCATTTTGGGTAGATATGGCTTCCATGGTAAATCTATATATATTCAAAAAAGCCTTCAACATAAGATGGTCAGAGCTATAGGCATCGATCCAGGAACCAAGTCCTTCGACGTGTGCGGTATCGAGGACGGTAAAGTATTTTATGAAGAAGTTTTACACACGAATGAGCTTGCCAGCTCTCCCGAGATCATCATAGATGTGATCGAAGATACTATGCCTGTGGATCTCATAACAGGACCATCGGGATATGGGGTGGAAACCACTTATCTAAAAGACCTTGACTATAACACACTCGAGGATTGGTACCTTACCTACATACTTTTACTGAAAAGAGAAGATCTTAAAGCTGCTCTAGCAAGAGATGAGCCGGGTATAATGGTCTACTTCGCCATGGTCCAGATGGCACTGGAGATGAAGAATAAGGGATGGCCGGTCTGCTATATCCCGGGAGTGATAAACCTAACTACCGTCCCCGGATGGAGGAAGTTAAACAAACTGGATATGGGTACCGTGGACAAGTTGTGCTGTGGGGTACTGGGTATCCAAGATCAGGCAAAAGAGATGCACATATCCTACACCGATACATCTTTTATCCTCGTTGAGATGGGGTACGGATATAATTCGGTCCTAGCGGTAAAAGAAGGGAAGATAGTCGACGGTCTGGGCGGAACCACGAACGGTATGGGATTCTTGAGTGCGGGTAGTGTAGATTTCGAACTCGTTCAGCTGGTAGGTGGATGGGAAAAGTTGGATATCTTCAGCGGAGGTGCGGCATCCATATTAAAAACTGATTCAATCGAAGCGCTCATAGAAGATGAGCTAGCTAGGAACGGATTGATGGAGGGGATAGAGAAGGGAGTAGCCTCAATGCTCACTAGCACCGAACCGAAGGAGATACTACTTTCAGGGAGATTGACAAGGATACCTGATATAAAAGAAGACCTTCATACCAGGCTCGAAAAATTCGCACCTGTTAGAAAGTTGAGGTCACTCCCAGGTGCTATGGAAGTTAAAGAGGCGGCCCAGGGTTACGCCATGGTAGCTGAAGGTTTAGCAGGTGGAGAATTCTCTGATCTCATAGATTCTGTTAAGATCAAAGACGCAAAGGGAACCGCTCTAGACTATCTATACCATCCTAAGGGCAAATCAATAGCTAAAGGATTGAAAGGACAGACCCCTTTCAGCCCTTAAATGCAAGACTCTGTAGATATACAGGTGGAAGCAAAACTTATCCACTAGCTATCTTCTCGAATGCTTCGGCTCCAGACGATAAATAATAGTATGACTACACTAAAAACTACAAGTAGGAGCCACAGATAAGTAAGATCCTCCTGGGGCTTCATCTCTTCGGTTTGCTCTTCCCACGTAAGATAGGGATATGTTTCGTTTTCTATAATGGTCCACGTTCCTTCGAAGTCCCAACCAACATCAATATATATTTCAGAAACCATCATCTCCTGTGTGGTGACTCCGAGCCCGCCGTCACTGGATCCCTGACCAGAAACTTCATCGTCCCAAAAGGAGTTTTTTACTAAACCGCCATCTCTAGTTACACCTACCAGCCCTCCTACATTTCGTTCCCCGTTTACTTCACCTACAGAATAAGAGTTCTCGATAACGCCGATGACATTTATCCCTACAGACCCACCGACGACTCTATCGGCGTAAACATCAGCATGGGAGTAGGTGTTTTGTACCGTACCATCGTTCCAACCCATGAGACCACCGACGGTTGAAGCGCCGGTTACAACACCGGTTGAAAAGGATCTAGAGACCAAGGCAAAGCAGTTGTATCCAACCAGACCACCCACGTAACTTCCACCGTTAACACCTACGTTAGCCGAGGACTCTGATACCTCTCCACCGTTAAACCCTAAAAGTCCACCGATCCTACTACCGTCACCTGTTATGTTTCCAGTAACATAAGACCTATGAACATCGCCTGTGTTCAATCCTATCAAACCACCGATGGTACTATTTCCCTTCACCTCTCCGTTCATGGATGAATGAAATACATCTCCCCGATAATTGTATCCCACTAAACCGCCTACCTTCTCCCCTCCCATAACGGTGCCCTGAAAATGATTGTTTGATACGTTCAAACCGCTATTAAATCCGATCAATCCACCGACGTTGTTCCCACCCTTCACCGTAGAATTAACCAAACCTAGTTCTGTTATAGTTCCTCCTTCACCTAAAGACCCAAAAAGCCCTACGTTGTTTGTTTCTCTACGGTGGATGTAAAGTCCACTTATGGTATATCCATTACCGCTGAATCTTCCTGTGAACGGATCGTTCATTCCCATGGGTAAGAACCCCGATCCATTATTCCATTCCCGGGTAACTGAAGCATCGATATCGTTGGCTAGTGCATAATTTCCATCGAGATCTGCATTCACGTCCTGCAGTTCGTACACGTCGTGTATCAAGTGAACATCGTTTTGAGAAGTACTTTCAGCAGTATACCCATTAAAGAGAAGAAAAACGACCAATAGAGATGATATGGCTAGAACCGACATACTTTGGATAACCCTTGACAAACTGTATATCTTCATACTCCTTTGTTCTTATACTTATCAAGGGATATAAACTTTTAGAATGTCAATCTCGTTTGACTAAATTCAAAAGACCTCTTCCTTTGGTCTTCATAAAATATATCATCGCAGAGAGTGATAATAACCTTATAACACAATAGATACACATCTTATCACCTCGAAAACGCTTTCCAAAGGACTTAACATCATATATTCCAAGTAAAAGGTAGTTTTTAAAGTTATGGCAGGGGCAATTTATCTATTGTAAAAGCTCTTCTATGTTCGTAAATATAATGAAAAATGAAACAAAAATATTATTAGGTTTGTATGGTATCTATCCATGATGGATTTAAAAGTGATGGGTGATGTCTTCGAAATAACTTTCAAGTATGAGAATAGGGTAAAATCATATGCGTGTACAACATAAGATGGTGATGATATAAGGAGTTCGATAAAATGAAAAACCGTTTGGCTGAGGAAAAAAGCCCGTATCTAATCCAGCATGCGGACAATCCTGTTGATTGGTTCCCTTGGTGTGAGGGAGCTTTTGAAAAGGCGAAAAAGGAGGATAAACCTATCTTCTTATCCATCGGATACTCCACCTGTCATTGGTGCCATGTGATGGCTCACGAATCCTTTGAGGACGAGGAAGTTGCCAGGTTGATGAACGAAACTTTCGTATCGATCAAGGTCGATCGTGAGGAGCGGCCGGATATTGACCAGATATATATGAAGGCAGCCCACATGATGACAGGAAGCGGAGGATGGCCCTTGAACGTCATATTAACACCAGATAAGAAACCGTTTTACGCAGCAACCTACATACCTAAAGAAAAAAGATTCGGAAGACCCGGGATGCTTGAATTGATACCAAAGATAAAGCATCTATGGAAAGATCGGAGAGAAAAATTGTTGAGTTCGGCTGAAGACGTTACCCATGCATTATCATCTAGAGCGGTTGAATCATCAGATTTAGATATTTCAATACTGCATTCTGCATTTAAAACACTTGATCACAGTTTTGACAGTGAAAACGGTGGTTTCGGCGGTGCCCCTAAGTTTCCGTCCTCGCATACATTTCTTTTTCTTTTGAGATATTGGGATAGAACGGGAGATGATATAGCACTGGAGATGGTGAAGAAGACTATGATGTCTATGAGGTCAGGAGGCATCTTCGATCATATAGGTCTGGGATTTCATCGATATTCTACCGATACCGGATGGTTGTTGCCACACTTTGAAAAGATGCTCTACGATCAGGCCATGATATCCTTAGCATGTCTTGAAATATACCAGGCAACAAAAGAACCATTCTATGCGGGTGTGGCTGAAGAAATATTCTCCTATGTAACAAGAGATATGCAGTCCTCCGAAGGAGGTTTCTACTCGGCTGAAGACGCGGACAGTGAAGGTGAAGAGGGAAAGTACTACCTATGGACAAAGGGGGAAATTAAGTCGATACTAAACAAAAAAGAGTTTGAATTATTTACCGAAGCATACAACATAAAAAAAGAGGGAAATTATCGTGACGAATCAACGGGAAGATTTACCGGTAAGAACGTTCTACATCAAAACCTATCCATTGATGAGCTATCACTGCGATCAAATATTACAAAAGAAAACTTGGAAAGACTGTTGGCTCAGGCTAGGGAAAAGTTGTTTTACGAAAGAAACAAAAGGGTAAAGCCGGATAAAGACGACAAGATTTTGGCGGACTGGAACGGACTGATGATAGCATCTCTTGCCAGGGGTTCACAGGTACTCGATGAAATAGGTCTTTTGGAAAAGGCAGAACGTGGGATGGAATTCGTTCTTTCAAATATGAAGGATGATGAAGGAAGGCTGCTGCATAGATATCGGGATGGAACTGCAGGGATAATGGGAAACCTAGATGATCATGCATTTATCATCTGGGCATTATTGGAACTTTACGAAGCTAGTTTCAAAACCGATCATCTAAAAATGGCCTTAGAACTGAACAAAGATGTGTTAGAACGATTTATGGACAATGAAAACAGCGGGTTTTATTTTACTCCAGATGATGGGGAAGATCTCATCGTCAGGAATAAGGAGATCTACGATGGTGCCATGCCTTCAGGAAATTCTGTCACCATCTTCAACCTGTTAAAACTTTCTAGGATCACCGGAGATATGGAATTCGATAAGATCGCCCGGAAGGCTCTAGGTTCATAGGCGGGTCACATGAGAAAAAATCCCTCAGCATATTTACATACGCTTTCTGCCCTGGACCTTGCCTTTGGACCTACATCGGAAGTAGTGATCGTTGGGGGTAAAGTAGAGAAGGAAACAAAAAACATGCTTAAGGTTATCAGGGATAATTATCTGCCTAGGGTATCGCTGCTTCTTAAACATTCAGAAGAGCTAGATCAACTTTCAAATTTAACCAAGGATCTAAAATCCATAGATGGAAGAACCACCGCCTATGTTTGTTCAAAGGGGGCGTGTCATAAACCCATAACAGATGCAACAGAGCTACTGAAGACTGTCGATCCCTGCTGATAAATCGATGTAATAGATGATAATTTTTATGAGTTAAAAAAACTCATCATGGTGAGGCTCGATATAAAAAAAAGTTTATCGACGGGTGTTAACCGCCGTATGTAATTGTGTTTCTACCGATATAGATTTACTAATCTTGATCTGGCATCTCCGGTAGATCAACGTCATCTGGGTCAACCCTATCGAATCTCGTTTCATCGTCAGGGTCATCAGGGTCGCTGATAAATACTGTATCGCTTCCGTCGAATCGATAATCTGCAGTATCCCCATCGACTGTTATCGTACCTTCACCTTCGTCGATCTCCCATTCAAAGTCGTACTGTTCATCCTGCCAAACCTGTGCATATCCAGTACCATCGTCTTCAAAGGTATAGTAAACGCTATGTCCTTCTTCCTCTTCCGGCTCAATAACCCACATACCGACGAATTTGTCTTCATCGTCTTCTCCTATACAGCCGGTAAAGGCCGCTGCCAGCATGAGTATACCGACCATCAGCAAAGCATGCCCAAATCTTGTTCTCATTTTATTCACCTATTTCTCTGAGCACTAACAATTAGGGGATGATATATATATATTGGGATTGAGATGGTGATGCAGGTATATATTAATTCCTACTTTGATAATATTTCTTTCGCGTTCGACACCCAATCTGGATCTCTCCACTGCGCCCTACCAACCGCTACAAGATCTACTTTACCTTCTCGAATGATCTTATCGGCAAAGGCAGGTTCAGTTATACCTCCCACACCGATAACGGGAACATCAACTGCACTCTTTATCTTCTCAGCCATAGGCACGAAGTATCCCTGCTCATCCTCATCCGGTCTAGAACCGCTGAGATTACCGGAAACGTCTATCACGTCCACTCCCGCCTCTGCCAATTTATTAGCAAAGATGGCAGACTCGTCAACGGTGAGCCCTTTATCATCCATGTCGGTAGAACCGAGTCTGTACAATAAAACCCCATCGACCGCTTCTCTAACGGCCTTGACTACCTCCAAAGGAAACCGCATACGGTTCTCAAGCTCATGGCCGCCGTACTCATCCTCTCTTTGATTCGTTATGGGTGACAAAAATTGTCCCAAAAGGAAGCCGTGGGCACCGTGGATCTCAACGGCATCGAATCCAGCTTCCATAGCCCTTCCAGCAGCGTTGACGAAGTCGTCTTTGATCCGTTTCATATCTTCTAAAGAGAGTGGGTTCGTATCTTCAAAGTAAGCGTCAGAAGGAGCAAACACTATATCACCAGTGATACCATGCCGGCACATACCGCCTGCATGGTTTATCTGTAATGCGGATACCGCACCCTGGGATCTGATAACCTCGGATAACTCACTCAATCCATCGATCAATTCGTCGCAGTATATACCGAGCTGGTTGGTACTCAACCTACCATCATTGCTGATGTATGAATGCTCCACGATAACCAAACCCGAACCCTTGGAATGCTTTTCATAGTGCATATAAAGTTTTTCAGTAGGGTTTCCATTTATCGTGGATTTTTCGGTAGCCATCGGTGGAAGGACCACCCTATTCCTAAGCTCAACATCTCCTATATCTAGGGGTGTAAAGAGATTTACCATGGTCTCACCATAAATACCATCCAAGGCGGGCTTTATTAATCTTTTTCTTCCAATATCTCGATACCTACCTCTTCTAGTCTCTCGATCATCTCATCATAGTTTGATCCCTTGATGCAGTCCTCGGGAGCGACTATACCCTTCTCAGGTATCTTGTCTTTAACCAGCATCTCTGCAGATATGGCAGGAGGAAAACCTGTTGTCCTCTGCATGGCAGTCAGTCCCATCTCGGTGTCTTCAGTATCCCACATGTAATAATCGTACCGAACTTCTTTTCCGTCTATTTCACCTCTAGCAGTGTTCCACATAACACAAACATCGGTATCTCCCTCTTCCGGCTGTAGTTTTGGAGTTATCACGGCAGACAACACTTCCCTAGGGGACACCTGCACATCTCCAACGGTGACGGGAACTGTATCAAGCATACCGCATCCCTTTAAGATCTTGACAGCATCGTAATGGCCGGGCCAGCGGACGGTTTTCTCGTAAGTCTCCTGCAGATCAGAGCGAGTATAAACAAAGCTGGGCATCCCTGGAGTTACAGCGCATTCAAGTTCCTCATCCTTACCCATCTTGTCGAACCTGAATTTTTCGTGTTTTTCCAGTGCTTGTATCTCTGTGAGTTCACCATCGATGATGGCGGATGATCTTATCATATATTCCCTCAAAACGTGGTCGAAGGCCCATGTGATCATGTATTTTAGAGGACGTTTTTCTGCAGCTTCTTTTTCGGGTACCCCACCGCATCTAGCGATGGCGGATATACCCTTGTCCATCTCTCGAAGAGCTTTACCTAAAGTTATATTGGTCAGGCCGGGTGCGAATCCGATACCGTCAACTATCGTGACCCCGGATGCCAACGCTCGTTTATGCAGTTGTTCTCCATATTCGGTCACCGACATATCATCCGATATCTCAAGTCCCTCTTTCTCGTACAGATCGGGTCGGCGGTGATATTCTTCTAGTATATCCACCATATCAAGTCCCACTTCGATAGCCACTTCTAGAGTGGTATAACTAGTCTTTCTAGTAGGTAATGTATTGATACCAACGTCGTACTCCTCCATGAGGGCCCTAGTTTTATCCCTCTCTGTAACGTCTAGTACATGCTTCACTAGTTTATCGCTACCTATAAATTCGATCAATCCATCTATACGGGCTTCGGTCCTACTTGCGATACCTATGGTCTCAAAATCCGACCTGTTCGCTAAGTACCATGCGCAACCCTCTGCTTGTTTTCCGGCTCCAAATATCAAAGCTTTCATTGTAATCCTCGAAGGGTCATAGATTTTGATTACATAACTGTTTTGGATAATTTTCAATATCGGGAAAAGTTGTTATAATGGGCCCCCGAATAAAGATGCCAATGGATCCGTTAGAGAGAATAATCCGAAGCATCATCGACGGAGAGGTCACCAGTAAAGATGAACTGCAAAAAAAGAAATTTGAAGTTTGCGGGGAATTCGATCTTAAAGAGTTACCTGGAAACTCCGAGTTGATAGAGACCGCAAAGGATATGGTAGACGAAGAGGGCCATGAATTTCTATTTTCTTTACTGAAACGAAAGCCGGCGAGGAGTCAATCTGGTGTTACCGTTATCGCCGTCATGACTTCTCCTGAAAAGTGCCCCCACGGTAGGTGTATAGTATGCCCAGGTGGTCCGGAGTCTGAAAGACCAAGCCCTCAATCCTATACAGGAAAAGAACCGGCGGCACTAAGAGGAGAACGCAATCTATTCGATGGATTCACCCAGGTAAAAGACAGATTAGAACAGTATCGAGCCATCGGCCACGATACAGATAAGGTTGATCTCATAGTCATGGGAGGAACATTTCCCGCTAGACCCCTAGAGTATCAGCGAGAGTTCATCAAAGGCTGTTTGGACGCTCTGAACGGTTCAATAGGATCTTCATTGGAGGATTCCATCAAGACCAACGAGAGGGGAAAAAACCGGTGTATAGGGCTGACGGTTGAAACGCGGCCCGACCACTGCGTAGAGGAACATACCGCCAACATGCTCTCATACGGTACTACACGGGTCGAGTTAGGCGTACAGTGTTTGCGGAACGATATACTCAACGATATCAACCGAGGACACGGGGTTGAAGAAACCATCAGAGCCACCACCCTCTGTAAAGATCACGGTCTGAAGGTGTGCTATCACATGATGCCAGGGTTACCTGGAAGTTCAGATGAAGATGACTTAGACGACTTCAAGCAGCTGTTCGAGGACACTAGATTCAGACCTGATATGCTGAAGATATATCCCACCTTAGTGGTCAAAGGGACCGAATTATATGAGATGTGGAAGAGGGGTGAATACCAACCATTATCTACAAAGGAAGCGGCAGAATTGGTTGCCCATATAAAAAGTATAGTACCTCCATACGTAAGGATACAACGTGTACAGCGTGATATACCATCTCCCTTGATAGAAGCCGGAGTGAAGAAAAGTAACCTCAGGCAGTATGCATGGGAAGTTATGGAAGAAAGGGGGCTCAGATGTAGATGTATACGCTGCAGAGAAGCCGGGAGAAGCGATCTAAAGATGGGGGAGATAGAACTTGATCAGATAACATACTCCGCATCGGGGGGTACAGAGCATTTCTTTGAACTAGGTGATGGAACACTACTGACGGGATACGCAAGGCTCAGAGTAAAAGAAGGTATACCGCCTACACTGAGGGAGCTAAAGGTGGTGGGACACATGACTCCCTTAGGTTCTGATCCGATATCATACCAGCATTCCGGCCACGGCGATAGATTGTTGAGTGCTTGTGAACAGATAGCTTCAAAGTACGGTAAGATAAGGGTCACAAGCGGTATAGGTGCCAGGGAATACTACAGAAAAAAGGGCTATATTTTAAAAGGACCCTATATGTTCAAATATCTACCATGATGAACCTACCTTCCTGAGGTTCGTATATCTCGTCTAGTTTTCTAAACTCATCCTTTAGTTCACCTATCTCACCTAAATTTACTCTCTCCGACAAAAGAGTAAGCTCTTCTTCACCAAATGAACCGAATTCAGCGGTAAGCATCGAGGCTACCACCAATAAACGATCCCGTCTGGTACTAGCGGATTTTATCTCCGTAACGATACGACCGTATATGTCGGATGCTTTCTCTTCAAAAATAGGTAGTTCGGAGTTGCTCAACTTGGCGTTCATCCTACCTACAGCCCACGACAGTTCACCCATGGAATCGGTACGGTAGTATATCCTCATCTTTGAAAGTTTCAATATTTTCTTACAATGAGAGCAGCCGGTTGTTTTATTTCTAAGGTCAACAGCCCTTGCGAATCCACATGAAGTACAAACAACTATACCGTATCTTCCAGAGCTCATGGTAAATACACCAAGACTACAACCGCACAACCGTAGGCGTCTTCCTCCACCTTTAACTCGGATATCTCACAAGTTATATCTACCATCTCCACCCCTCTCATCTTCCCCATACTTTCCAATCTAAAACGTAAGTCATCCTCAAACTCTGAACGTACTAATAGATCACCGGTAGCGGCATACTCTGCAACGTAACCTCCTTTACCATCCTCTCTAAAACCATAACAGAGACCGGCCATAAGATGTTCTTTGGACCCCTCTGCACGGGCCATCACACAGGGTCTAAAGGCACCTACTTTTTCAACAAAAGAATCTGTTTTGTTGATGTCCGGGGGAAGTACTGAGGAAACCTTGATAAGATTTGAATCATGTACACCTGCATCGTAAAGAGCCTCATCGAATGCGTTCATGGATGAAATTGAACTTGATCCCTTTCCTTTACAAATCGTAAAATGTCCTGCAACTGGTATCATAGAATCCAACCTAAGTACATGGTCAATATTAAATCTTTGATAGGCAAACTATTAATATCTAAAACTACATATATCATAAGATGTCGCCTATAATCGTACCCCTGCTAATAATCGGATTACTTTTGATACTGGTGATCGCCTGGGCGGTTTGGCAGCTAGTGAAGTGTGTTGTTGTGATCCTGCTACTCATAGTGATCCTAGGTGCTCTCTGGTTCTTCGGCGCACTAGATCATATCTTGATGTTATTATTTTAAAGTGCAAGACATGCCGGATTATAATTCTGAGATTCACAAGAGAGGATGAACTTTCTTGTTAGACGTCAAAGACACAAAAATATTAATCAAAAATTATGTCTTTTATTATAAAATGGAATACGCTAATAAGATTTACTCAATAAAACTAATTATACCTGCTTGCATGTACTGAATCCATGAGTATGCCTGTCGATAAACTGAATACATACCTAGACCCTCCGTGGAAAAACGTATTGGGTCTTGAAGTCACTATCTTGCTGTTGATCGTGATCAATTACGGATTTTATGCTCATATCTACATCCATGTGGCTCTGTTAATAATACTTCTATCAGGTATATTATTGGGGGCCTTTCATCTTTTTTTAGGAAAGTTTTCTTTGAGCTTTACTGGTGCTCTAGGCGGTTTATTTATAATCAGTGCAGTAACCATGATCGCACTGCAATTGGAAGTTTCTTATCAACAGGGTTACATACATCCTGTAAATATCATATTTATCGGCACATCTCTGGGAGCTATCGCCGGGGGTATAATGATCACTAAGATAAAAGCAAGTGATGCTAGCCGTGATACCCTTGCCTTGCTTGTATGGGTGGTATCTTTGCTTCTGCTACTTTATCTACCTATCTCCGTATTTTTCCAGGGGAGAGATAATACCATTATTTTAGGTATGGGAATCATACTTTCTGCTGTTACTACCTCTTACTTCGTAAAGAGTCAGAATATAGAGGATAGTGTTGAAGAGTTGCTAGAAAGAGGTCACCTAAGAAGATTGTTGGGGGACACAGAGGGTGCTGAGGTCTACTATAACAAAGCGAAAAAGATAGATCCAGAGAACCAGGAAGTTTATACGTATTTAGGAGATCTGTACTTTTATAAAGAGGATCTTTCTAAAGCTCTTTCAGCGTATATGAACTGCTTGGATTTCAACGATAGAAATAGAAGAAGGGCTGCGTTATCTAAAATAATGCTGGGACTGGATGCGGTTGATTTGATGAAAACTGCTTTAAAGTCAAAATCCTCAGCTGATGACTGGTTCGTTCTCGCCACAGCTTACAACCATATCGGAGATACCATTAAGGCACGACGATGTTTGGAAAAAGCACTTTCATCGGATCCCGAGCACTGGGCCTCCATGTTCGCCTTATCGACGATAGATAAAGATTTTTCACTCATGTCAGAGGCATTGATGACAGGTGGATATACCCATGAAAAGCGTCAAATACTCATATCTTTAAGGGGGTCCAACTTATTTGTGGACCTTTTTTTCCATCCTGCCGAATTAGATCTATGGAACGATAGAGAAAGGAACACCACTTTGAATAGATTCATGATCGAGGAATTACTCACCACCATAGATATCGAGGATCCTGCTTTATGGGAGTCCACTCAATATTTCCTATCAAAATATCCCGATTGTGAACTCCCCTCAGATGTTTTCTCAAGTGAAGAGGGTACATTGATAAGGGGGATCTTGATGGCCACCTGCGAAGACCAAGAAGCTATAGAAGAGTTTAAAAAGATACAGGACAACGATACTGCTAAGTTTTCATCGGCACTGGTATATGCCATCAACGAAAAATATCAAGACGCTCTATTAACACTAGGATCAATCTCTAAGGCCTCACTGGCTCCAAAAACCTATGCACTGAAGGGGAGTATTTATTATCGTGTGGGTGAGTTTCAACGAGCACTACAAGCCTACCAAAAAGCGGAATTGTTAGGATATCCCAAAACCGAGATCGAAAAAAGTATGAACCAATTGAACGAGGAGATACAATCTTGGCCCAGTACGTCGATAACGACGATAGATATTCCCGTATCTCTGCTTGTCCAAAAACAGCCTTCTAAGGAGGATGTGATAGATAAAGGGTCAATGGATATGTATGGAACGGTTATAGACGGTATGGGGAAAAAGACCGATGCTGTACTAAAGTTCCTAGCCGGAGATATAGTTAGTTCTAGGCGGGGATTTCAAGAGATAATCGATGATGATCCAGAAGATCCTGACGCCCTCTTTGGAATGGGTTTGGGATATCTAGCCGAAGGAAGGGAAGGAGATGCTTTGAGCTATCTCAACAGCGCTATAGAAATAGGTGGTGAACAACCGATATATTTATTCTATCGTGGTAGAGCATATTATCAAATAGATAAAAAAGAAGAAGCATTAAAAGATTTTAAAACAGTGTACCATCAAAGGCCGGGATGGTCACGAAATACATACTACATGAATCAGTGTGGTATCGCTGTTTTTTGACCCTATCAATAAGATCTAGTATATCTCATATTCGCTGGATTTATGTGAATCTCTTAAGTCGTGATAGTGCTTTGCGTTTTCACGAATACTTTCAAGCATGGATTCATCTGTTTTGATCACCTTCGCCGGTATCCCGACTGCTAGACTATTGTCTGGGATATCTGTTTGCGATGTGACGAGTGCGTTGGCGCCGATTATACAACCCTTGCCGACCTTAGCACCGCTTAATATGGTTGAGTTCATACCGATTATTACGTTGTCTCCTATGGTGCATCCGTGTACGACGGCTCCGTGACCTACTGACACGTCCTCACCTATCTTTGTTGCATTATCATAATCTACATGTATCACTGCACAATCCTGTATATTTGTTCCTTCACCTATCTCGATGGTATTCTGATCTCCACGAACAACTGCATTGTACCAGATACTGCAGCCTTTTCCAAGGGTCACGTCACCTATTACAACTGCGTTGTCGGCCACGAAGCAGGAGGCCGGGATCTCTAAAGCCATGTCAACAACTCACTTTCCGGATTTTGATATCGAAACACGCTTTGGGAAATAGCGTAATAAAACGATATCTCCTACAGCACTAACCCACCTGAAAGGAACGCTAACGCTTTTGGAATCTTCGACCAATAGGGGATTGGTGTCTCCCACGAATATTCCATCTACCTTCCCTGCATCCAAATCCATAACCACATTGTTGACCGTGCCGAGGAACAGTCCTGTCTTCGTGTATACCTGTAGACCTATCATCTCGGATACTTCTTCTAGCATAGTAATCAGAGGGTATATCACGAGGTTGATTTTAAATCTTTTTCATACCTTCGGCACATCAAAGGTATCATCTAGGGCGGGTCTTCCCCTGCGAGCCTTCATTATGTCGGACATGATATCCAACTCTACTGTCAAAATATCCTCTTCAAAGTACGGCGCCTTTGCCAACTCCATACCTTTAGGAGAGATGGCAGTAGCTCCACCCCAGAACATCAACTGTTCCTCTCTACCGACAAGATTGGAGTAAAGTAGATGACAGGTGGTTTCAACCGCACGTGCGAACATCACCTTCTCAAAAAAGACCCGTGTTGTCGAAGGCGACGCAGATATACAAGCCAAAACTTCTGCTCCGTTCAAGGCATAGTATTTGGTAAGTTCGGGAAAGAAAAGATCGTAGCATATCACCACACCTAGTTTTCCAAAAGGTGTGTCCACCAACTCGGGTAAACCACCCGCTTCGAAGTATCTTTTATCTCTAAAGGGTCCAAAATTCGGTAAGTGCATCTTTCTATAGCTATTGACTTCTCCGTCGGGAGTAGCGATCAAGGCGGAGTTGAATAATCGGCCTCTTCCCGGTAATTCTTTTTCCGGCATCCCACAAATTATGGTGACGTTCTCTTCAACCGACAGATCTGAGATGATATCCGAAGACGGTCCAGGTATGGTTTCAGCAAGCTCAGATATATCATCACCCAGATTATAACCGGTAAGGAACATCTCAGGATAGATCAAAAGATCCGCATCGGTATCTCTCACAGTCTCTCTTATTATCCCTAGATTTTCCTCTTTATCTCCTAGAGTGTGCTTACGCTGGACGAAGGCCGCTTTTATCATATCGATAAGTTGAGAAATCAGGTGATATTTATCATTTGAGTATAAACACTTGCATAAGGATGCAAAAGTTATTTATATCTGTTTTTAGAATCGATACTGGAAAATATATATGCCGGATGATTTGATTGATTCAATACAAGATTCATTCGCTTCATTAAAATCGTGGGCAGGACAGCCCAGTAAAGACGAAATTCTCAGTGGAAATGTTTTCTTGGTGATGTTCAAGCTTGGATGGCCTATGATGCTGGCTACCTTTTTGAGAACGCTTTACAATCTGATCGACACATTTTGGTTAGGACGTATCCCCGATCCGGAGATAGCTAGGTTATCCGTGACTGCTGTTGGACAAGCATGGACATTCGTATTCATGATGATGTCAATAGAGATCGGTTTGGGTGTGGCAGCGTTAGCACTGATAGCTCAGTATACAGGTTCGAAAAATTACGATGAAGCGGACAAAGTAGCAGGGCAGCTTTACTTCATAGCCATAACGTTCTCTATAATAATAGGTATAATCGGTTACTTCGCCACACCCTACGCACTAGATATACTGGTAGGCTCGGGAGAGGACGCATCACAATTGGTGTATTATGGAACACAGTACATCCAGGTTATATTCATAGGACTTCCATTCATGTTCCTATTCTTCTCTTTCATGTATGTCATGAGGGGTTGGGGTGATACGCTCACCCCCATGAAGATCACCGCCCTTTCAGTACTTTTAAACATAATCATCGATCCCATATTGATATTCGGTTCCGGCCCTCTCCCTATCTTCGGTATAGTTATACCTGAGATACCTTTCATCGGGCCGATACCGGCCTTGGGTGTTAGAGGGGCCGCCATCGCCACCGTGATCTCCAGAGGGATCGGTGCTATATACGCCACACACCTATTGTTCTCCGGAAAAGTAGGTATCGAGATCAGTTGGTCTTATCTCAAACCCGACTTACAGAAAATAAAGAAGTTCTTGGATATCGGTATCCCAGCGGCCATCGGTAGATTCGGTACATCCTTCGGTTTCATCATCCTATGGGCAATAATATACAGACTTCCAAATCCCACTGTAGCTGGTTCAGCTTACAGTGTAGGAAATAGAATATTGAACATCACCTTCCTGGTGATGGGGGGTTTCGCAATGGCCATCTCAACCATGGTGGGTCAGAGCTTGGGCGCCGACGATCCAGATAGGACCGACGAGGTCACCAAGAAAGGTATATTAGCGGTGGCTTCGTTGATGTCGGTATTTGCTGTGACACTGTTCCTTTTCCGAAACGTACTAATAGGTATATTCATGCCAGATAACCCAGATGTTATCAAAGCGGGAGCCGATTTCCTGACCATATTCGCTTTGGCCATGCCTTTCTTTGGGATTTTTCGAGCCGTCACATCCATCCTTAGTGGGTCGGGCCACACCAAGTTAAAGATGGGATTGAGTCTAGGAAGATTATGGGGTTTAAGACTACCTTTAGTATTCTTATTCGCCATCATCCTTTCTCTTCACGCCAACGGAGTTTGGTTGGGGATGGCTCTGAGCAACGTTATCGCCGCTATGTTCGCATTATTAGTTTACAAAACCGGTTGGTGGAAAGAAAAGGTGATCGAGGATATTCCGGCTACTGATGACTAGAATTTGGTTATACGCTTGCATGGCGATACAAAGGTATAAATATTCCCCTATATCCTGTAAAATAGAAGATGGTCTTTGAAGATACTTATTTACATCTCAAAAGGAAAATGGGTAAACCCGGTAAGGACGAGATGCTAGAGGGGAACATAGCAACGGTCATGTTCAAACTAGCTTGGCCACTGATGATCTCTTCTTTTTTGATGACGTTGTACAACTTAGTGGATACTATATGGCTGGGCAGACTTCCGGGAGATGAAGCCACCTACTCTGTTGGTGCCATGGGTATGTCGTGGTCCATCGTCTTCCTGATGATGGGACTTGGCATGGGTTTCGGTGTAGCAGCTCTTGCTTTGATTTCTCAGCACACTGGGGCAAGGCGTTACGAAGAAGCTAATCGAGATGCCGGTCAGTTATATATATTATCTATAATATTCTCGTTTATCATCGGGATAATCGGTTATTATTTCACACCTATTATCTTAGATTTTTTAACTGGCAGCGGTGAGGAGGCCGCTGCCTTGGCCCATTATGGAACACAGTATCTTCAGATAATATTCCTTGGACTACCGTTCATGTTCATGTTCTTTTCTTTCTCTTTCATACTAAGGGGATGGGGTGATACGATCACTCCGATGAAGATAACTGCGATTTCTGTGTCTATAAACATATTCTTAGACCCCATCCTAATATTTGGATTCGGACCGATACCTAAGATGGGGATACAGGGTGCCGCGATAGCCACTGTAGCCACCAGGGGCATCGGTGCTTTTGTAGGACTTTATCTACTATTCCGAGGGGATCTAGGTATCAAATTGAAGTTATCTTATCTTAAACCGAACCTAACCAAGATCAAAAAACTGCTAGCGATCGGTATACCGGCCTCTTTGGGAAGAGAGGGTAGTGCTATGGGATTCATCCTGATATGGTACTTTATCAACCGTTTACCGAATCAGGAAGTAGCTGCCGCGGCATATGGAGCTGGTAATCGTATATTAAACATCACCTTCCTTGTGATGGGTGGACTTGCTATGGCCATGAGCACCATGGTGGGTCAGAGTTTAGGGGCAGATATGAAAGAGCGAGCGGAAGAAGTCACTAAAAAAGGGATATTGCTTCTATTTGGTTTGATGGGAGGTATCGCAATCGCACTTTTCCTTTTAAGAAACATTTTGATCGCCTTCATCATACCCGGTGTTCCGGAAGTTATCGAAGAGGGAGGTAATTTCCTGATGATTTTCGCCTTAGCCATGCCGTTCTTCGGTGTATTCAGAGGGATCACCGGTGTTCTTGAAGGTTCGGGACATACGGTTCAACAGATGATATTGAGCTTGTCACGACTTTGGGGGCTGCGTATCCCGTTGGTTTACATCTTTGCCTTCGTTGTAGGATGGTACTCCAGTGGAGTTTGGCTTGGGATGGCCCTGAGCAACGTGATCGCGGCTGCACTAGCACTATTTATCTTTTCTTTAGGACGATGGAAGGAACGAGTTATAGACAAAGAACCGAAACACGTTAGATAAACTAAATGAACCCATAAATATAAAAAGTAGTACATATATGATATGTACAATAAATGATAGAAATCGATATTACAGAAAAAAAGGTGGTAAAATGGCTAAGAAAAGCTTAACGAAAAAACAAAAGAATTTGGTCGAAAGACTCAGGCAGGCGGGAGTGGATAGGAACATAGCACTTACTCTTGTCTTCGTTGCCGGCAGGGAAGAAGCAACCAGACGAGATATAGAAACTGCTACGGGACTAAAACAACCCGAAGTATCCATCGCTACGCAGGCGATGAGGGGTAGGGATTGGATGGACAAGCGAGATATCAAGAAAGAAGGGAAAGGTCGTCCAGTTCACGGTTATATGTTAGATAAACCCCTAAACGAGATCATACAGGAGATCAAAAAGGAAGAAGAGAAAAGGATACAATCGATGAAAGATAACCTCAAAAAGATCGAAGATCTCGTTGCTTCGATATACTAAAACCCCTTTTTCTATTTTTTATATCCGTCTTCAGGTCATAAGAAGTTTTTAACCAGCACTACAGGAGTGCCAGCATCGGCAGATCCACTTACCAGATCAGCTAAGCTAGCTAGCACATCAGTCAACTGACGAGGGGTTGTCCCTTCAGTAGCAAAACTATCTTTTTCACGTTGTTTCTCCTTCTCAAGTTCAACCGCTTTTTCGATCTCTTTAACATCTTTACCCTTAGCGTTCAGTTTATCCGCCAGATACTTGTATTTGATCCCTTCTCTATATCTATTGGTAAGCCCATCGGTGGCACCAAAGGTAGTGCATGGGTCGGCCAGCTCGTATATACCCGACTCAGGGTCTTTGTAGGCACCATCTCCATACACCATGACGTGAAGTTTTTTACCGGTAGCTTCTAGGATCCCTTTTTGTAGCTGGTTTACGAATATGTCGGAATCCTTGGGAAGAAGTTTTAATCTGTCTTCCACAGAAAGATTGCTACCTAACAAACCCCATTCGGAAGAGCATTCACCATGACAGCAAATATTTTTTAAAGTGATGCAGTTAGTATGATGATTTCCTATCTTATCCATAGTTAAAGTGCAGGTGTGGATATCTGCAGCTATCACTCCATCTGGTTCATGATCGACTATTTTACAGGGGTCGTTAGATAGGAAGATGTTAGCTTCCGCTCCTTCGCTTGTTATAAGTTGATGATAAAAAGTCAGATAATTTACACCTGTGAGTTGATGTCTGTAATCATATTCCACCAATTCTGAGTAACTGATTGTGTCGTCCAAACCTTTACCCATGTCTTCGAGTATATCTTCGTCCAATATTTGATTGCCTACTTCATCAGAGGGAAAGGAAAGCTGCACGGTAACAGTACCTTCGTTTACAGCCCTAGCCAATGCTTTGAGTATAAGTGAAAAGCGGTTACGGCTGAGTATAGGAAAAACAACACCGATATTACTTTCTGAATTGATGTCTAGATTTTCTCGCACCTCTTTTGCCACCTCATCCAAGGATACATAATTATCCTGGGCCCTAGCAACAACTGATTCGGTTATACATAAGATATCATCATCATGGACAAAGCCTTGTTGATTTAATGATTTTAAACGCTCAATGGTCATCTTCTTCAAATCAGTCCCGGAAACGATAGCACCCATCTTGACGCCAAATGCCGCGGGGCCGACTAGATAGGGTAGAGCACAGATAGTGTTTGATCCTCTTTCTTTTCCTTCCATAACCATCAAGTTCAGGTTAATGTAAAGGTGTTAAAAATACTTTCGTTCAACACATATAGTCGTTTAGATACACTCTTGGACCTTGGGTTCTCATCCCTTTAGGTCACTTCGTCGCTTCGCTCCTCGATGCCCGATCCGGGATTCCGGTCGGAATATTCACTACCTTCATATTCCAAACGCTCGTGAATTTAAACACAAATTCACTC
>PWKY01000022.1 GCA_003560595.1 Thermoplasmata archaeon
TCTGGGTTCCATATCCAGCATATTTTTCCTTCAGAGTCCATAGCGATCTTTCCTGATTCAAGAAGATACTCATAGATCACGTTGAATGTTTGATACATCATCTTCTTTGGTAAAGCTTCCCACAAAGCTGTTTTCTTGAATTCACCACCATGCTCTTTTATAAACTCTTCCACCATCAATACGGTATCGAGCTGTGGGTAATGAATCACGTCTTTTGATTTACTTGCTGACACGGATCTCACCTATTGTTATATAAGTATATACAATCCACTTCCTAATCAAGCTTCCGATTTAAGCATCCATCACTTGTTCTATGTCCAAACTATACTGATCGGCGATCTTTTCCATTGTCCAGCCAAATTCCTGATAGCTCTCTACTAAAGTATTCTATCTTCCTCTAGCTCCTTCCTACCTGTAAGCTTGATGTCTTACAGCCTACAAGTCATCCATGGGTTGGAAGCAAGCAATATAGTTATAAACCCGCTTATAGATACCGTATTAAAATGATGAGGGTTTTTCCATGGTAAAGAAAGAAGGCAGATTAAAGACTTACGTAAGGGGCTTGGATGAAGTTCTTGAAGGTGGTGTACCAAAGAACAGCATAGTTCTTCTAGCAGGTTCGCCAGGAACCATGAAATCGAGTTTGGGATACTATATCCTTTACCACAACGCTCTAGAGAACGGTAAGAAAGGCGTTTACATATCCTTGGAAGAGAGTAGGGATAGCTTACTAAAGGCCATGAACGGCCTTGGTATGGATTGGAATAAGGTATCATCGAACCTGAGCATATTGGATCTTGGATTGATACGCAATCGCCTGGTGGAGATGGATAAGCAAAGTTGGATGGAGGTGTTCAAAATGTACATCCGCAACCTCCGTATGAATCTAGAGAACGAATTCTTGGTGATCGACTCCATGGCAGTCCTTCAAACCATGGCAAAGATGAAAAATCCCCGTACGGAATTATTCAATTTTTTCACTTGGTTGAGAAAGCTCGACGTGACCACCTACGTGATCCACGAGATGCCCTATGGAGAAGTTCAATTCAGTGAATTCGGCGAAGGATTCCTAAGCGACGGTATAATCCACCTGGAGCTGAGAAGGGACGTTAACAAGGTAAACCTTTATCTCAGCATAATGAAGATGAGGAAAACCGACCATTCAAGGGATTACTTCCCACTGATATACAAGGACGGCTTCGAAGTGATCCGCGGTTAAAGCCTCGGACCTACAAGCTGCCACATGATCAGGCCCAGTATCGTCAGTGCCAATAGGTAAACCACACCATCGACCACTTTTTCTCTTGTCTCAGATCCTAGACCTGTTTTTTCCATAAGAGCGGTCAATCCGTCTTTGAAAACGTATCCACCGTCTAGAGGTACTGCTGGAAGAGCGTTGAAAAGTCCGACCATGAGATTCAGCCAAAATACCCAGTACAACGAGTTGGCCAGTACCCAGAATACGGAAGAAGGTAAAGCACCCATGGGTCCGCTGACCTGATACAGGGCGGTGATCTCAGACGGTAAAGGTGAAAGTCCTAAAAACGGGAGTGAAATGAACAATAGACCGGACTGCATGTATTCACCGATACCGCTGCTCCCCTCAAATGGAGATCCCAACAATCGTGGTATGAAATCAGAGTCCCAAACCGATAGTCCCATGTAAGATGTACCTATCCCAAGGTAACCCTGTCCTTTGTACTCCTCACGGTTCTCACGAGGATAATGTTCTTCAAATCCTTCGTACTTATCCGCCAAAGTTACGTTCACCGTATATTCCGAGTATTCATCGTTCAAACGGTGATATACCAGTGTTACCTCTTCTCCGGAAACGGTATCATCCAGCAGTGATTGAAAATCGTCAACGTTCCTGATGATCTCCCCGTTCAAGCTTATCAACACATCACCAACTTCCAACCCCGCCTGTTCGGCAGGATAATCATCTATCAACGCCGAGACTACTATGCCCGAGTATATATCGTGTTCGTCATCTAACGTCCTCACCCGTACTTCCCTGCCAGGATCTACATCTACACCGTTGAAATCATCCAGGCCACTTATCCTCTCACCATCTATCTCGACCACCATATCTCCCCAGGATATAGCTGAATCGTAGGCTGGAGAATCCACTATCACCCCGTTCACTATGACACCATCTTCCCTAGGAGTTACGGCACCCATGAATACTGAAGTAAAAAGCAATACGCATACCAGTGCCAGTAGTACGTTGGTAGTCGGTCCGACGGAATATATACGATCCCTCTTGAGCTTGGGAAGTTCTCCCATCTTCTCTTCGTCAGGCTCCACGAAGGCACCTATGGGTACCACCAAGAAGACAAGACCGAGTGTTTTCACCTTTATATCTGCAACCCTTGAAAGTATACCGTGAGAAAACTCATGGACTATTATCGCTACCGCCAATCCCAATATACCGTACCAAACAGGTATGAGTGGATTGACACCGGGTATACCGATTATCAACCTTGGACTAGGTGCGCTATCCGCTGGTATCTGTGATGCAAGGTAGGCGGACCAAACCACCAGGTATAATATGGCGGCCATGCAGATCCCCAGTATGACTATACCCAGGTTACCATAGGCCGTCCAAAACTTCTTTTTTTGTGATATGCGCTCTATCAGTTTTTTACCCTTCTCCGTTTTCCACAACAGTAGTGGTCCAGATAGTTCAAGGTTGTGCTTCTCAAGCAAACCCTTCTTGTCGAGTACGGCGAAGACTATAAAGAACCCACCGATAAGCAGAAGCGCATAAAGTATACCTGTTAGCATCAATCAAGTGTAATATGCTCCTCTTTATTTACTTTCCCCCTTTCAGATCATAAAGGCCATAAACAAGCTCATGACTGCCAGGGTGAACATGGACAGGGCGATCTGCTTGGCCACCTCCCTATCATAGCTCAACGATATCAGAGCTTTGGATGCCGAACCCAGTGCCAGTGCCAATAAAACCGTCGATACTGCCAGTTGTGAACTCACTGCCCCGGTGGAATGCAGTAGCCCTACCGAGGCGGATACAGAGGTGGTCGATACCAATCCACCTAAAGAAGCTGCATAAACTCCATGATCTCCAAAATATGATATACCCAGGTGGGACAAAGAAGATATGAACAAAAAGAGCATACCGAACTTCAAAGCAGGTAGGATGGCGAAGGGATTTTGAACTTCTATACTTATATTTCCCTTCCCGTGTTTAAAACGGTACAAAAAAAGAAGGGACACTAGGATGAGTACTAGAACGGGCACCACCAGCAGTCTGCCAACGGCTAAACCCGACAAAACCGTGATTATGATGATATCCTTCAATATCATGGATGTATTTGTCAGTATGATACCCCTACCGGCCATCGGTCTAAGCGATGGACGTTTTGAGCTCTTTTCCACCAAGGAAGCGGTACAGGCGGCGGAATTTACAAAGCCCGCCAAAAACGATGATAGATACAACCCCCTCTCCGACCCGGATATCTTTATGATCAGGAAGCTAAAAAAGGAAAGTGAAGAAACGAATACTATCATCAGCACTATCTTGAAGGGGTCGAACAATCGTCCCAGACCGATATACTCGTTCACGTCTCCGACCAGGTAGGCCATGGGAAGCAGGACGGCTATCAGTGAAACGAATTGGAGCAGACCTTCCATCTCATCAGGACTTATCACCTCCGCCAGATCATGGGTGTACCTCTTGGCCGATAGTATCAAAAACACCAGTGCACCGAGTATGATGGATTCGATCAACATACCGAACCCACAGAAGATACCTAAAAGGAACACGATCACAAGGGCCACGGAGGAAGTCATGCCCATGTGTCCTTTTGCTCCCTTCAATATCGGTATTAACAATATGATAACTATTAAACCCAGTACCATATCTAAAAATATGGTCAGATATCCCATGACAGCCATCAGAGTAAAAGTACGGACCCCTAACAGGTGTTCTTTAGCGTGTGTACTACGCTCGAGTCCGATGACCAACCCTATAGTAAGGGCTGTCAAGAGGCCTATAACCGGGGTCACATCCATGTATGTCCAACGATAAAGATATGTAAAATCTTTCTGGAAACTCACAGGAGGGAGTCCATTACCCTCCGGTGAACCTTTAGATCCTTATCACTGTGCAAAACGAATCTGATCTTCATATCCAGATGATCCGACATATCTACCACGGTACTCAAGGCTATCTCAGCAGCCTCTTTTACGGGATAGCCGAAGGCACCCGTGGATATAGCTGGGAATGCCACGGAGCTTATACCTTCTTCATCAGCAAGTTCAAGAGCTTTCTTGTAGCATCTAGCCAGTAATTCATCCGAAGGTTCGTCAACGCCGTATATCGGCCCCAAACAATGTATCACGTAGTCGTTCGGGAGTCCGTGCCCGCGGGTTATAACGCATTCTCCAGGAGATATAGGTGCCAGGGGTCTGCATTCCTTTTCCAAACCCGGTCCGGCTTTACGATGCAGGGCGCCGGCAACACCTCCACCTGTGCGCAGCTGGGCGTTGGCTGCGTTCACCACAGCTTGGATATCCTTCTGGGATGCGATGTCCCCTTTGACAAACTCTATCATGATACGGCTATTCCTCTTGGATGGTTATAATTTTTTAGGGAGAAATTTAGGAAACTATAAATAGAACCTCAAACATTACAACTAATACATTACAATGCTAAGTTGTATAGTTTAAGAGCGTGATACTTTGAAAAAGAAAGAACGAGTACTTAAGGTCGCAGAAGCGAAGTCTTCCGATGTAGGGAGGGGTTTGGCTAGGATAGACCCTGAGGTCAAGGAAAAATTAAGCCTTCAGAGTGGTGACATCATAATGATCATCGGCGATAAAGAGACCACCGCCAAGGTATGGGCTGGTGATGAGCAGGACCGCAACACCGGTGTGATCCGGATAGACGGACCGACCCGCCGGAACGCCGGTGTAAAGATAGATGAAAAGGTAGGTATAGAGAAGGTAGTTGCAAAGATGGCCAGTAAAGTTACCTTCGCACCGACACAACCGATCCGTTTGATGGGGGGAGAGGATTATCTTCGGAAACAGGTGCTCAGGCACCGTCCTATCACCAAGGGTGATTCCATATCACTGAACATAATGGGTAAAAAGATAGAATTGGTGGTGAAATCATTCTCACCGTCTGCAAAGGCCGTGATGATCACGCCTAAAACCGAGATAAATATCTCAGAGAAACCGGTGAGTAAGGAAGAGATATCCCGCTTACCCAGGGTGTCTTACGAGGATATCGGCGGACTTAAGAAGGAGATAGAGAAGGTGCGGGAGATGGTGGAACTTCCTCTAAGACATCCCGAACTATTCGACAAGGTGGGTATAGAAGCACCCAAGGGAGTTCTACTCCACGGTCCACCCGGCACCGGTAAAACACTCATGGCTAAAGCGGTGGCCAGTGAGACCGATGCTAACTTCTATAATATCGGTGGGCCGGAGATCATGTCCAAATTCTACGGGGAGAGCGAGGAGCGTCTTAGGCAGATATTCGAAGAGGCCGAGGAAAACCAGCCTTCCATAGTTTTTATCGACGAGCTGGATTCCATCGCACCTAAGCGGGACGAAGTGACCGGCGAGACTGAGAGGCGTATAGTGGCGCAGTTACTCTCCTTGATGGATGGGTTGGAGGCCAGGGGAAAGGTGGTGGTCATAGGTGCAACCAACAGGGCACACGCACTGGATCCCGCTTTAAGAAGACCCGGTAGATTCGACCGTGAGATAGAGATAGGTATGCCGGATAAAGAGGGGCGTGAACAGATACTCACCATACATACCAGGGGCATGCCGCTGGATGACCAAGTAGACCTGAAACGATTATCATCACACACCCACGGATACGTCGGCGCCGACCTGGAGGCACTAGCAAAGGAAGCCGCCATGCTGGCTTTGAGAGAGATACTGCCGGACATAGATCTGGATCTAGAGCAGATACCTCCAGCGGTACTGGACAAGCTCAAGGTGAAACCTGAACACTTCAACAAGGCACTGAGGGAGATGGAACCCTCTACCCTCCGCGAGGTTCTAATCGAAACGCCGGATGTTAGCTGGGAAGACGTCGGAGGTCTAGAAGGAGCTAAGCAGGAACTGATCGAGGCTGTGGAATGGCCTCTAAAGTACGATAACATATTCAAGCACATGGGAGCTGAAGTGCTGAAGGGCATCCTGCTCTACGGGCCACCGGGGACGGGAAAAACACTTCTCGCCAAAGCGGTGGCCAAGGAAAGCGAAGCAAATTTCATATCCGTAAAGGGTCCACAGTTCTTCTCCAAGTGGGTCGGAGAGAGTGAAAAGGCGGTAAGAGAGACCTTCAGAAAGGCACGTCAAGCTGCTCCCACCATCATCTTCTTCGACGAGATAGACGCATTAGCACCAAGGAGAGGAAGCAGCTCAGATTCCAACGTCTCCGAAAGGGTGATCTCCCAGCTTCTAACCGAACTCGATGGTCTGGAGCCACTTCACGACGTGGTGGTCATGGGTGCGACGAACCGAGTGGATATAATCGATCCGGCCCTGCTTAGACCAGGAAGGTTCGACAGACAGATATCAATAGATATGCCGGATCTTGACACCAGGAAGAAGATATTCAAGATACATACAAAGAAGAAACCGCTGGCAGAAGATGTGGACTTAGCTCACTTGGCCAAAGATACAGACGGGATGAGCGGTGCAGATATCGCATCGGTATGCAACGAAGCCGTCATGCTGGCTATAAGGGACTACATCTCCGGTGGTGGTGAGATGGACGACGAGAATATAAAAGAAACCAAGGTCCATATGAAGCACATGGAAGAGGCTTTGGGAAAGGTGAAGAATAAAGAAAGGGGCGACGAAAAGAAGATAGGTCCCAAGGGTTACCAGTAGAGCTCAGAGAAGCCCGAGTATGGAGAGTACTCTACGGGCAACCACCACTATGAACAAGAGCACTCCAACATATATCATGATATCCATCCGCTGGCCCACCTCGGTGCTTGCATAAGTGGTGGATAGTTCTCTACAAACCAGCAGACCTATCAGCAGTATTATGCCGTAGAGCTCTATGTTCGTAGGTCCGATCAACAAAAAAGCCAGTACGCTCCATATAGTCATCGAACCTGCCAGTTTTTGTGAAAAGGTCATCGTGCATCCTCCAGGGAGTAAGTCACATGATCACCGTCCACGTTGAATCCCTTCAATCTCAAAGACTTATCGGTGTACTTTGATGCGGCGGTAAGGTAAGCACTGCACAGGGGACAACCGGTACGGGTGCATATATCACCCCGCTCTTCCCTCAGAGAATCGCAGTAATCCTTGTAATCACCGTGTGTGATCCTAACTTTGATGATACCATCCTCTTCCCTGATACTGAAAGATCTAGCAAGCCCCAATCCATGTGTCAGTACCCCCATGATCTCCCTAGCTCCTTCGATACCTTGAACAGGCTCTTCCAGGTGTTCCTCACCTCTTTCCATGAGGTGAAGGCCCGGGGGTATGATGGACAATCCAACCCGTCCTGTACCTGAAGTCACTATAACCATCTCGTCCTGAAGGTCGGGGAGTCCTTTGAATTCGCTGACAGGTACAAAGGTCCTGGGCATACTGAGAGTATCACTGGACGGTACCTGTACCAGCTTTCCTTGGATACCAAGTTCTTCTAACACTTCGTCCAAGGTGTCGGCGTCGGCTTTCATAGACGACTCGGCAACCCTTTTATCAACGGTGTTACCGGTCATGACCATCAGTGTGAATATACCTATGAATAGAGCACCGAATCCTATAGTCATATGCGAGGTCGATATGAGGAGATATAGACCGATCATGATGAACAAAGCTCCTAGGATAGTGGATGTTACATCCGGGAACACTCGCTGGATAGTTCTCATTCACGGCGGCATAAGTTAAAAAGATAAATAAAAGTATCGCAAAGTTTTTTACCTTCGTCTTTTCATGAGTACATGATATGTCGAGTAAACGTATCGTGATAGTATGCGTGTTCATGCTTCTTTTTTCCTCGCTTCACTCCATGGTATCGGCAAATCACGAAGATTTTGATCAGGCGGAGGAGGATATCTCCACCCTGATAACCGCTTTAGAGGTGGTTCATCACTTACTCGAGATGGGATTCAACTCTACTCATTCAGCCGAGCCCACCTACTCTGCCGATAGTATGGAATTCCACTATTCACAAGACGCAATCCAGAGAGCTAAAGAAAATTCTACACTTGCTCTGGCAAGTACTTTACCAGCCCGGCGTATAATAGACGATATCGATGGTGAGGTAGAAAGTTACCTTTATCTCAACGAGCTTTACCTACCATATCACAATTTTACCCAGGCTAAATCGAGTTTTTCTTATCAGCATCAAGGTGTTGTTTTGAACATATCTTCTGCTGTGGATATATACTTGAGCATGGAAGGAGTGGATTATGACCTTCTTGATCGAGGGATGAGAAAGATCGAGGACGCACTGTTCAACCTAGCCAGGATGGAACATCACCATGAGTACATGGAGGAGCACATATTGTATCTCAACGAAACCGTGGCCGATGCACAGGAGCTCCAAAGTCAAGTCCATGGACTCCACGAGTTGATACAGAGATATAGTGATATCATAGAGATGATACTTGAACCCTATTCCATAGTTCCACCTTACTTGAGCTTGATAGCTCCGGACACCGCGCATCCCGGACAGACTATTTCATGTCATGGGTCTTACTGGAACAACGGTTTCATAGCAGATGAAGAGATAAACATAGATATCCAAGGTATAGGTGATTTCACCACCACAACCGATGGATACGGCGCTTATTCTTTAGATATCCGTATGCCCTGGGATGTGATAGGTGAAAGGGTGATAAACGCCTCGGTATCCACAGGACATCACACCATGAAAAACATAACTATCTTGAGATACCCTACGAACATAGTGCTGGAGACCGACAAAACCGCCTATCATGAAGAAACCATATCGGTGACAGGATCCTTCCACACCGATGCCCCGGTGGATCTTTCAACGATCTCACTGAATGCAACTCATCGAGGATATTTCACACCGTCCACGTCTGACGAGATATCCTTGGAATACGATCCATCTGAATTTTCATGGGGTACGAACACCATCGAGGTGTTATTCAGCGGTAACACCTCGTTGGAAGCAAGCTCAGCTCAAGTGGAGTTCGAGATCAGCATACCCACCTATTTGACCATCGAAGGCGCGGTTTTCGAAGAGAACGTATCATTTTATGGATATCTTTACAACGCCTCCTCGGGATCAACTTTATCTAACGGATCAGTTCACCTCCAGCATAACGGAGTGAACTATGATCATGTTACTACGGATGAAAACGGTAGCTATGCCTTCAATGTTACCTTGGAAGATCTGCCAACCGGCCAACATACCTTCAACACCCGGTACGTCGGTAGAGAGTATTACCGGGGAAGCGTTTCTGAGACATTGTACTTACTTATAACTGAAGACCGGGAGGTTTTGATCGGTACCGACCCTCTAGATGATGATAACGGAGAAGACGATAACGGGGAAGACGATAACGGGGAAGACGATAACGGAGAAGACGATAACGGAGAAGATGATAACGGGGAAGATGATAACGGAGAAGACGATAACGGAGAAGACGATAACGGAGAAGACGATAACGGAGAAGTCGGCAACGGAGAAGATGATAACGGCGGTTTGCTGGGACTTCCCCAAGATGGATGGATATCGGTATCTTTATTGTTCTTCGTGATCTTGATCCTTATATTAGCTTACTTTTTAAGAAAAGATGAAGTGTCTCCAGATAAAAAACAGCCCAAGAAAAAGTCAACGTTCAAGAAGAAACCATTCTTGACTAAAAGGAACGGTTCTATCGAAATCCAAGATAGCGGCGATGTGAGGTCATCCTATGGAGACCTAATCAGGGAGATAGACTCAAGAGAGATCCTCCATGTTCCACCAGGTAGAACCCATCGGGAAATAAGAGAGGATATGATCCGACTCTTCGGACTCGAGTTCCACTTCGATACAGTAACCTCCATATTTGAAAAGGCTACTTTCACCGATGCAGCTATAGAAACAAAAGAGTTGACAGATTACAACCGTTCATTGTCCAAGATATGGGAGATGTGTTTCTCATGAACAAAACGGTGCGCAGGTTCGTGGTTTACATATCTATTATCTCAGTTGTCGCCCTTTTGTTCGCCCTTTCCATGCTTGCACCTTTGGTCACTACTGATGCTGATTTTAGCATATACAACACCGGGTGGAACGGATGCAGTTCTCTGGCGGTAAAAACGTATCGAACCGGAAGCTTCGTCCCCAATCTTGAGTTAGCCGGTGGTGAGGAAATAGAGGTGGTACAGAGGGGCCTTACATCTTATGACGTAGATCCAAGCACCACCTCTTTGGTTTTCATAGGTCCTGATAAGACCATGGGTGAAGATGATGCCGATTTCGTACATTCTTTCTTAGAAAACGGAGGTAAAGTACTGATCGCCGACGACTTCGGCACTGGAAACACCCTCCTTCAGCTCTTAAATACCAGCTCTTCTTTTCGAAATACTCCTTTGATGGATCTTTCCTTCGAAAAAAGCCCTAACTTCCCAGTGATCTACGACCTAGCACCAGATCCACTGACCGATGGCGTTGATATGCTGATGCTCAATCATCCGACGACCTTAAGTTTGGACCCAGAAGCCACCGCGCTGGTGAACAGCAGTGCAGCGTCGTGGATAGAGGGTGGTACCCCACGTAAGCACCCTATACTCAGTATCGAACGGTACGGTGATGGTGAGTTGATACTACTTTCTGATCCCAGTGTACTCATAAACTCTATGCTGGATAAGAGGGACAACAGTATCTTTGTAGATAATCTTCTAGGTTACCTATCCCATGAGAGGGAGCGTATCATTTTCGACGAAAGCCAGAGGGAGATGAACCTTGTTTACTCCATGGTTTACAACTACAGTCCACCATCGAGAAACACGATCTTCCTGCTCCTATTGGTAGGTATCACAGGTACTACCATAGTGTTCGCACCGGTAGATTTCAAAAAGCTTTTACTTCTCCTTAAAGATAAAGAAAAGGAGGATTTGGTGGAAAAAGTATTAAAAGACAATCCTGATTGGGATGAGCGGAAGCTTAAGATGATATACGAAAGGTTTTCCAATGACTAAAGAAAATTACGCTAAGACGTTCAAGGCCATCAAGTCCGAGATAGGTAAGGTCGTAGTGGGTTACGATAACATAGTCGATGATTTCTTAGTATGCCTTATCACCGGAGGTCATCTTCTACTCGAAGGCGTACCTGGTATAGCTAAGACCACACTTATCAAGGAGTTCACCAGGGTGATCGGGTTGAGCTACAGTCGTATTCAATTCACCCAAGATATGCTGCCCGCCGATATCACCGGACACTATTTCTATAACAATAAAACAGATGATTTTGAGATAAGAAAAGGACCGGTCTTCACCCACGTTCTCATGGCTGATGAGATAAACCGTGCCCCACCAAAAACACAGTCCGCTCTGATAGAAGCTATGCAGGAAAGACAGGTCACCATAGAGGGCACCACACTACCGCTCAAAAAACCATTTTTCGTGATCGCCACCCGGAACCCAGTAGAGACCGAGGGTGTTTACCCCCTACCAGAAGCCCAGCTCGACAGGTTCATGATCAAATCCGATATGAACTATTTATCTTCCGATCACGAGCTCGAACTACTGGAGCTAAAAAACCGAGGACTAGATGGTAAGATCAGGAAGTTAGGTACTGATCTATCCCAAGGGTTGTATGGAATCCATGATTCCGTCTTCGTCTCAACGGATATATTGAAGTATATACGGGACCTGACCATCGAGACCCGTGTTACCGATGAATTCAGCTTGGGAGCGAGTCCTAGGGCCGCTGAACAACTGCTTTACGCTTCCAAAGCATACGCGGTGATCCGGGGAAGAAATTACGTCATACCCGACGATGTGAAAAAGATATCAAAGAAAGTGCTGCCCCATCGTATGATATTGACCATCGATGCTGAATTGGAGAACGTTGGTAAATTAGACATATTGGAAGAGATCTTAGAGAACAAGGTCGAAGCACCCAAGGGGAATTTCAAGTCTTCGGTAGCTTGATACCGTAGGCAAGGAACACTAGTACTGCACATCCTGATAATAACAGTGCCTGTGGGCCTTGATTTTCATATCCAAATATATAATCCTGGATACCAGTGATGGCCAACATCAAATAAAACACTATCAATACCAGAGCAAAATAGCTTACAGCAGTCGGAAAGGCCATTTTGTCAAAATAGGATCGTTCCGCCAATACTACATACCAATACATGACCAAGGGGAAAGCTACTATCAACAGGTAATAGAACAGTATATACAGATCACCAAGGGTGATGGTTGGGATGCAGAATGGTAATAAAAGAGAGATGAATGATATACCGGGTAAGGAAAGGTTAGTTTTTTCAAGATGTTGGCTAACCGAAACGCTCAGCAGTGAGATCATAGCTAGTGAGACCAACAAGGTATCTCGGTTGATACTTAAGAATACGATGAATAGAAAAAGTCCCAATATGTGTACAAGAAGCTTACCCTTTTTCATAGCCCCTCCTCCATCACCCTGAGTCCTTCCTTTCCGGGATATATCTCGAATACTTTTGCGCCCCCTCTATATAATTTATGTAGGATAGTTTCTAGATATAGATAGTCCTGATACGCCCGTTCAAGCACCGCTTTATCAACGTTTTCCACATCGTACCAAGGAGAAAATGGGACTATCACCCATACGGTATGGTTCATGGCCTTCAACTTTTCAACGGACTTTATAAGAAGGGCGGGATCCGTTTCTAGGTCAGTTATGAATATTATCAAAGAGCGTTTATTCCCTCCTTTTTTTAACTCTCTTATAGCGTTGATCAGGCCTCCAATAGCCCCTCCTCCAAAGCGGAGTTTGCTTATCTGTTCAACGAATTGAAGTTCCGCTTGCTTAAGCTTCCTGGTAGTGACCTCTTTGTTGTATCTGTGGTCCCTGTATTTTACAGACTCTTTTGGCTCCGGTAGATCAGATAATCCCTTGTATATCCTGGGGAACGTAGTACGTTTTTGTTCGGGTTTTTGATAAAACAAGACGTCTCGGTGGTCGTAGGCTGTAAGCCCTATCTCGTGATTGGATAGTTCGAACGTTTTCAGTAGCTCTATTGTAAGGAAGATAACGTGATTGTACTTCTTTTTACCTCTACGCATAGATGGAGACATGTCCAAGAATATGGAACACTGCAAAAGTGCCATCTTTTCGTACTCCTTGGTCATCATCTTTCCCAGTTTGGAAACCGATTTCCAATGGATGTCCCTTAGTCTATCACCAGGGTGATACTCCCTGATCTCTTCCAATTCCTCGGAACTAGTGCTGAAGCGCTGTATATCCTCTACTAGCTCCTCTAGATGTACCCTATGTGCATAGGCTCTACCGTGTCTTATCGAGTCCTTGGAAGGATAGACCACCATCTCCTTATATGCAGGATGTTTAAAATCACTTTTGAAAAGTCCCATGGGATCGTATATGGTACCTTTCAATCCCCCTATCTTAGTTTTACCCGACGATGTGGGGTATAACGAGTATTCAAAGAGCATCTTTGAATTCAAAGAACCATCCAGATCTCCAACACCTTCCATATCTGCATCGTCAGCACGTATAGATAAGTGAAGTGGACCCTTGGATTCCAGCACGTGTGATATGGTCACACCTTCGTCGACATAGGCGTTATCCTGTTTTATCTGTGTACTCACCTTTATGTTCGTACTGTCCCCCTCTAAATAAGTCCGGGAGTAAACGAAGATAGACAGTATCCCGGCTCCGATCAAGGCCATAAAAGGATCACCCAGGAAGTAGGCACCTACGAACAAATAGATAGGTACAACCAAGATCATCTTTCCTCTGGTCGTGAGTTCCACAGATGTCATCTTATTCCTCTCCCATCACCGTTACCCATAGGTGAAGATTACGATAGGGCTCCGTATCATCAGGAGTAAACTCTTCGGGCTTAAAAAGCAAGAATTGCACCATGTATAAACCCGGTTCTTCTAAAGAAAAGTTTAGATGTTTCATGGATCTTTCTTCGTGAGCTAGTGTGAACTCCTGTACATAGGTGGTTGCAGGTGACAACGTCAAGTTGTGATCATCGGGGATATCTTCAACTGTCATGTTAATATAAAAATATATCTCTACACCGGCCTGTAGATCCTCCTCTCCCTGATCCTCTATAACGTCTTCCTGATGGGAATCGTAATCGGTATAAGCTGTTCTCACCACCATGAGGTAATCCATATCTCTGTGTTCTCTATTCACTGTTCCCAGGATCACATGCCCAGTTTGATTGACAGACAATCTTGTAGGATAATCATCGGCCATACCGTGGGGTCCTAAGATGTAAAACTCAGTGAACCTCTCGCCGGTGCGCGGGGTCGTGATGATATAAGCTGCCAGCACCATGGAAGATATCAAAAGTACGACGGTCGCCAACACCAGAAGCTTGTCGATGGTGTCGTACTCGCTCCAGTTCGGCTGTTCGATCTTTATGTTGACGTCAAATCTTTCCTCCAAAGGTATCGAGGTCCTTCGCAGATAAGAAAGTGCACACAGGGCCAATATGAGTATCGAAAGCGAAGTAAGTATAGATGTTAGGGTTATATTCCACACATAATTCAACAATAAGCCCACCAAGGGAGTCAGAGCTATGCTGAGGCCGAATGACAATGCCAATCGTTCTATATGGTCCAGTCCTTGTTCTTCTGGAAAGAGTGTAGATACCAGTGAATAGCCCGGAAAAAAAAGTAGGAACGGTAATCCCAAAACCGGGCGCAGTATGGAATCGGGTAAAAAGATTATTATCGGTATGAGTATCAAGGTAAGCGATATGACGACCAGTAGGTCCCACGGTTTTTCTTTAGTGTGTATCTCCAATCTCAGACACCTTTTGAACACATTTTGCTTAGGGTATAAATCCTTTCCGACGTTTATCAGTGTTCATAATATATGGATTCGCACTGAACGTATTCCAGATCATCCTTTAAAGCTATCTCCTCCTTCTGCAGTTCTCTACCTAGATAGGATGCGTGGTCCAAACGGGATACCATCTTTTTTCTCACGATGGTATCACAGATAGCCTTGGCACTTTTACCTTTGACCACCGTGCACAGACTACCGGTTTCCACTTCCAGATCACCACCTTTATTGACATTCAAATAGTGTTCTACTACTATCTCTCCCCCCTTCAAAAAGATAACAAAAAATCCTTCGGGGTCGAACACGATATCCTCATCTTCGTCTGCTTTGATAACTTCAACCTCTTTCATCGAGCACCATCTCTCTAGCTATTACCATCTTTTTTAACTTTTCTCGAGCTATTTCTTCCGGCAGATTCCTTAAACCGCAGTCTGGGTCTATGAGGGAATCCACCCCGAAAACGTCTATAACTTTTTGGATCCTTTCGACTATAGTTTCAACTTTCTCCACCATCCCGTCTGTACTTACCACGCCGGCGGCGATATCTTGTGAGAGATCGGTGTCCTTGTAAACTTCGTAGAGATGTGGATGCTGGGTGAACTCGTGATCTAAGATATCTACGTCGAACTCCACCAGCTCATGTACTATCTCAGCCACGTCCCCGCATACGTGTAGTGCCGTCTTTCCATCAACATCCAGAACTTTCTCAACTGCTTCCTTCGCCTCTTCATCATAATCCACCGATAGGAATGGTTCGTCTAATTGAACCACGCTGCATATGGAAGACAATTCCATAGCCTCCTGATGAAGTGCTTCTGCTATGTCGAACAAGCATTCTGTGTCTGAATCATAAAAGAGATCTTGTACTGAATTCATCAAGGTGTAGGGTCCGGTTATGATGCCCTTTAATTCAACCCCCGGAGGAAGCATATCTTTTACCCTCTTTTGATCGTCAACGGTGATGGGTCCTTTGTAAGATACTTTGGAGATCATCTGCACACGTTCACGGATTCGAAAGCCCCTTAGACCTCTAGCGAATATAGAGATCATGTCACCCCTGGTCTGTCCATCGGACACCAGAGAAATACCTGCTTCGACCTGAGCTTCTACCGCCCTTTCCATGCTTTTGATAAATGGGTCTTCACCGGTGTGATACGAAGATCCCAGTGAACTTCTACTGGGTAAAGACGGGTAGCTCCCGACCACGGTCGTCATCAGTTCCATATTATCTCATAGGGTTTAATCCCCTAAAAAGGTTATAGTTGGTTGAAAGGATGTTTTTCCGCCACCTCTACACCAAAATAGGTTTCCGCCCCTTCACCGACTAGACGGTCGATCATGGCGACCACTGGAAGCTGCTGTCTAGCGTTCTCTATGGGTCCGTAATAGATGAAATCGGCACCGAATATGATAGGAGGAACATCAACAGACGCATCGAGTATCGGTGAGACTTTTTCTTTATCTTCGTAACCATTCAGCCAGCCCCACGATTCCACCGCATTATGCATGGCACAGCCGGTGGGCAGGCCGAATTCACTCTTGAATACAGGTACTGCCCTAAGGGCTTCACTGGCACCTTCGCCGAAGGGTGTAACAGCGGTATCCAGCAGTATGTTTTCTATCGATCCCGACGCTGCTAGCAGTCCGTCGGGCATCAGCTTACTTCCACCTTTGATCATGTTCAAGCGACCCTGTGCGCTGTTGTCCTGTGGATCATAGGCCAATATCACAGCCGCTTCAGGCGTACATCTTTCCAGGGTCTCCAGCTCATCATCGGTCACACCTAGATTGATGCTGTTGTAAAGTGTACGATCCAGTGCACCTATCTGTTCCATATGCTCAAGAAGCTTTATCCTCACTTCTGACTCGGGAACATCGAATGAGATCACTCCGTCAACAGCTTCCAGTACAAAATCCACCTTCCAATGGATCTCTTCTTCGTCGTAGATGAACACATCGACCAAGGTCTGGATGGCAAGTTCATCCGCCGTCTCCTGCTGAAGATATATCGACCCTTCGATCTTTTCCAAGGACTTTTTCGGGTCTGGGAACTGCCCTTCGTAGAAGGTCGATCCTACCGCTAGTGTAGCTCTCTCTCCCGGCTGTCCACCCACCTCTATATCACCGAGCTTGTTTACCTTCTGTTCCTTGGCAAATGTAAGCATTCAATCCACCTCCATAGATGATATATCGCCCCATGGGCTCAATTCGATGGATGCATGAAGTGCAGCGGTGCTTCCTTGCATGGATGTGGCCTGCTCTTTGAACTTGATGGCGATGTAGGGTTCACCGAAGGACCCAGGATCTTTTTCTATCAACTGGTTCACCATCTTCTGTACCTCCTCCTCATTGGATACTCCTATCATATCCTCCACCTCTATCTGTTCCCGGAATCTATCTACGGCTCCCTTGTCTAGATTTTCGATATATGGCACAGCTCCCGGTGCCTCTATGATCCTTCCGTTATCGTCTATACCGTTTTCAACCAGGCATATAAGGGTTTTACCCGAACGGTGTCCACGTATCTCTTTACCACAGATCACTAGAAATCGTATATGGGGATTGGAGATAACGTTTGCCACCACCTTCTCTATACCTAGATTTTCGGTCTTCATAGGCCCCCAGATAGCTGCGTTCTTGAAGCTATATCTCTCACTCAACGTGACTACTGCCACTGGTGACTCGGCATCCCCTTCTTTATAATCGCCGGACCACGGATACATGCTCATCTCATCCCTCGTATTATCTCGGCGGCCATCTCCTCGGAGCGCATGGGTATGATATGTGCCCCTACTTTGGTATACAATCCCTTCTCTTCAACACCCTCTCGTATCTTTCTGTACATATCCTGCACGAACTCTATGGATTCTTTAGAAAAATCATCCGCCTCTATGAGTCTGGACTGGACCTTATCAGGTATGTTAACTTGTGGTACCGTATCCGATAAGAACTTCATCTCATCCGGTGAAGCGAAGGGTGCAGTACTAACCAATATGGGAGGATGCTTATCGGTCAAGGCTTCCATGGCCTCTATCAAAGAGATCACCTCCCCAGAATCGTAGGTTATCTGTGTCTGGAAGAAATCCACGCCAGCGGTTATCTTCTTTTCTGCGTATCTTGATTCTTGTGTTCGATTAGGCAGCAGTACACCTCCTACGGTAAAATCCGTAGGTCTTTCCAGTTTTTCGAGTTCTGTAAGATATCTATTCCTTAACCTGGACTGACGTGTAGATAACTCTGGCATCAATTTACCTTTGTTAAGATGTTCTTTTATACCGGTGATCAATTCCAAGGAATTTATGGATTCTGGTTTCTCCTCAGCAGGATAATCACCTACTGCCAGGTCACCGGTCATGGCTAATACGTTCCTTAAACCAAGGCTGTCTGCACCTAAGAGCCATTTCTGAAGACCGCTGAGAGCTGAATCCCGGCAAGTAAGATGTGGTATGGTCTCTATGCCCAGTTCTTTTTGGAGCAAGTATGCGTAGGGTGCTGGATCTATCCTTACTTTACCCACAGGATTGTTACACACGTTCACGGCTATGATACGGTCCAAGAAGTCGAATCTTGATATCCTGTCTATGTATTCATCAACGTTTCCTCCCCTTGGTGATGGGACTTCGTAGGTGATGGGGAAATCCACCCTATCTATAATCTTCAATAGATCGTTCATGGTTTATTAATCAACTGCGGCGTATTTAAATATTGTGCAGTAAAAAATAAAAACGGGGCGCCGGAAAAATCTTTATAAGCAAGCAAAGCTATGATAACTATATGGAGGACACTGATCCGTCAGATGATCCAAAATTGTGCGAACACAAAAGCGGAGGTAACGAATGGCTTCCTATCCTTAAGGGCCATGAAGAGGATATTTTAGCCCTGCATCCATACTGCGGGTCGTGTGGACTAGTACGTAACATAGGTCCGGATCGAGCCAAAAGGGTGGGCCGTTATACCGAAGCACTATCTGAGGTCGAACGCTTTTTGAAGCATGAAAGTGAAAAGGGAGCCAGATACAAACTGACTGAATGCCAGAAAAGGTTGATAGTTAAAACCATGGAACAGGACGATATCTTCACAGATCTCTACGGTACACTAGCTTCTGCCCAAGAGGAAAGGTTTGTGGAGATAGTTCAAAAATACAGACCGGATCTAAAAAAGTGTGAAATAGAGTATCACTTGGATTGATTTTTTAACAAATGATGGTGTGACAAGATGACCTCTATATCTATTATTATTCCGACCTTAAACGAATGCCAAGGTATAGAGGAAGTCATGGAAAGGATACCACGGGATAAGTTGAGCCAGATGGGTTACAGAGTTGAGGTTCTTGTGGTGGACGGTGGTTCAACCGATGGAACACTGGATCTGGTCAACGATGAGTACCTGTGTGTCCATCCCGGGGGAAAGGCCGAGGCTGTAAGGAAGGGACTCCAAGAAACGGAAGGCGAGCTCGTCTTCCTTATAGATGGTGATGGATCATATCCCCCTGAGGTCATACCGGATATGGTAAAGCTCCTTGAGAACGGTAACAGCATGGTCATCGGCTCGAGGTTTAAGGGAAGTATGGAAAAAGGGTCCATGAGTATTATGAACAGGTTCGGGAACCGGGTACTCACTTGGATCGCAAATAGACTTTATCCTGAGAAAACCAGTGACCTGTGTACCGGATTGAGGGGTATGGGTAGAAAGTACCTAAATGATATACCCGGAGAAGGTTTTCAGATAGAAGCGGGTATACATACTTTACTGGCTGGTAAAGGTATCGCGGAGCTACCTATAGATTACAAACCCAGGAAGGGATATTCCAAGCTTAGAACAAGAGATGGATTCAGGATAGCATGTTTGTTGATATCCAATAGATGAAAAAATCAAAAAAAAAAGAAAAAAGGGGTTTGATAAATTTAGAAGAACCAACCTGGGCCTGCGGTTGCACCGAATTCCAGTCCGATTGGGAAGTATCCCACTACGATCAGCACGAGTGCGAAACCTACCATGCCCACACGCATCCATTTATCCCAATCATCTCTGTATAATGCACCTAACAGCATCATGCCAGCAACGATGAAAACACCGATGTCTTTCAGGATGTTTCCTACGTTTATTATGTCATTTATGGTACCTGCACTGTCGCTGAACGTAGCAGAGTGTACAAGTATCGCCCCTATCATTATTATCAATAATCCTAACATGATAGCCATGGTTAGGGTTTTATCAGAGGCTAGACCTTTGAAAAAATCTCTAGGCGGGTGCTGTTGTGGTGGTGGCTGCTGCCAACCCTGCTGAGGAGGCTGCTGTTGTTGTGGCTGCTGCTGCCAATCCTGCTGAGGCGGTTGTTGCTCTCCACCAGGGGGATTATTTTGTTGATTTTGCTCGTATTCATTCATGTTATATCACTGCCAAGGGATAAGTTTTAATGTATAAATATCTTATGTATGTGTAAGGTAACGTATCATGAACATACTCTCCATGCTGCTGATATCTGTCTACGCCATCTGCCTTTGGCTGTATCATTACGCTTATTTTTACATAACTGAGAAAAAAGACGTTCTGACAAGACGCAACCTTATAAACAACGCCATCGTCAGCTGGTTTGATATAGCCTTAGAAGAAAGGGATCATCTACTGGTGATCCACCAACTTCGTAACGTGATAATGTCGGTCACATTCCTTGCAACCACCTCTGTACTGCTCCTCGGTCTTCTTTTTGGTTTCAGTGCTTCTAGTCTCCCCGGTCCCTTGGAAGTCGGTGTTTATCCTACCTGGTTGATCACGTTCACTTTGATATATTCGTTTTTTAACTTCCTGCAATGCTTACGCCATTTTACACGTATCACGTTCTTGATACGCAGTGCACCGGATGAACTGGAAGCCATAAGCGGGGAGAAGGCGGAGATCTACTTGGCTGGCTTATTTATACGTGGAAATCGTGAGTTCACTCTAGGAAGAAGAAGTATGCTGTACGCTATCGTAGCCCTGACCTGGTTATTGAATCCCTGGGTATTCCTATTTCTAACCATAGGGATGACCCTTCTGTTCATCATCTCTTATGATTTCTGATCTGTTGTTCTTACTGTAAATCGACAAAAGGCTTATCTACTTTTTTTACTCTACGTGATGAGAGTATCATGGACGAAGATGTGCTGGAGAGACTTTTAGAAGATGTTAAACAGGGAACGGTCAGCGTCGAGGATGCAAAACAGATCCTAGATGACACGGGTTACGAGAACTTTGGATTTGCTCGCATCGACCACCACCGTACTCGAAGAAAGGGGTTTCCGGAAGTGATATACTGTCCCGGGAAGACCGTATCACAGATAGTAAAGATAGCTGAGAGTTTACTCGGTGAACAGGACACCCTCCTGGCAACTAGAGCAGATGAAGATATTTACACAGCTTTGAAAGGGAGCTTTCCTAGATTGGAGTATAACAGAGAAGGAAGGGTCGTTTATACTCCCATAGATAGCTCGTCTGATAGAAGCATACTGGTGATAACCGCCGGTACTTCAGATATACCCGTAGCGGAAGAAGCAGTAGTGACCGCACAGGTCATGGGCTGCAGTGTGGAGAGGCTTTACGACGTAGGTGTAGCCGGTGTTCACAGACTGCTTGATAATAAAGATAAGATGGATGAGGCAACGGTTATAATCGTGGTCGCAGGTATGGAAGGTGCACTTGCTAGTGTGGTAGGAGGTTTGGTCGGTGCTCCTGTCATCGCCGTACCCACCAGCGTGGGATATGGAGCTAGCTTCCAGGGTTTATCTGCATTACTCACCATGCTCAACAGCTGTGCATCCGGTGTCACCGTTGTGAACATAGACAACGGATTCGGTGCGGGATATGCCGCCTCTCAGATAGTGCATCTTGCTGAACAAAGAAACGAGGATCATAGTTGCAACTGCAGTGGAGGATGCGGTCATGACGAGTGAATACAATATCTACCTTGACTGCTTCTCCGGCGCAAGCGGTGATATGATAATCGGAGCCCTGCTGGACACAGGTATGGGTGATATATCATATCTGAAAGAGGAGTTGAACAAGGTCGGGATAGAAGATTACTCTATAGATGTAAAGAAGGTAACACGTGGTGGGATATCTGGTACCAAGTTTACCGTGATGGATGAAGGGGTGACTCAACCCATGAGAACTCTTCCGGACCTGCTTAAATTAGTCCAGGAGAGTGATCTATCTGAATGGGTCAAAGAAAAAGCCGGCGATATTTTTACGAACCTAGCCAAAGCCGAGGCGAAAGTACACGATATACATATGGATAAAGTGCACTTTCACGAGGTGGGTGCGGTGGACACACTGGTTGATGTATTGGGTTCGTTGATACTTATGGAGAAGATGGGAGTCGAAGGGATATCTGCATCCAAGGTACATACCGGGATCGGGTTCATCGACTGCGAGCATGGGACCTTACCGGTGCCGGCACCGGCTACCCTGGAACTTCTCAAAGGTGTGCCGGTTTACTCATCAGGTGTTGAAAGCGAACTGGTGACTCCTACTGGGGCTGCTTTATTGAAAACACTTTCCTCCTCATTCGGTGATATGCCCGACGGAGAGGTTGTTTCGGTGGGATATGGAGCCGGTTACAAGGAATTAGACCAACCGAATCTTCTTCGAGCGGTATGGCTGAAAAAGATAAAAAACAGCATGATGCCAAAGATAACTGTACTGGAAACCAATATCGATGATATGAATCCAGAGGTTTACTCATATCTTTTTGAAAAGCTGTTCGAAGCAGGAGCACTCGATGTGGCCCTCACTCCGATATACATGAAAAAGAATCGACCAGCTTCGAAATTGACGGTCCTCTGCAACTCGGAGATAACCGACTCGTTACTCGATATATTATTGAAAGAGACCTCCACCTTTGGCGTTCGCATCTTGGAAGGTAACAGGATCTGCCTAGAACGAGAGATCGTTGAAGTGGAAACGAGATACGGTGCTCTCAAGGTAAAGGTTGGATCAAGAGATGGAAAACCCATGACCATATCTCCGGAATACGATCACTGTGCAGAGATCGCTAGAAAAGAAGGTGTTGCACTCAGAGAAGTGTATCGGGCAGCCATCCGATCTGCTGAGGAGATCTACAGGGTGTAGGTATATGGAAGAAGAGTACAGCAAGTTAAGAAGCCGATTGAAAAAGCTATCCAAAGCAGCGGTTGCTTTCTCAGGAGGCGTTGACAGCTCCTTTTTACTCAAGGTAAGCTCAGATGTACTTGGGAAAGATAAGGTGGTAGCACTGACTGCACGCTCTCCGTTCACGTTCGAAGAAGAATTACAGAAGGCGAAAGAGACGGCAGAAAAGATCGGAGTCGAACATGTGATCTTGGATATACCTGTTCTTAACGATAAGACGATCCGAGACAATCCTAAAGACCGCTGCTACTACTGTAAGAAAAAGATATTCACTTCATTTCTCGAGCTTCTGGAAAGTGATTTTGAAGGAGAGCCCGTTTTGATAGAAGGGACGAACCTAGACGACGTAGGCTCATACAGACCGGGAAGAAAAGCTATCGAAGAACTAGAGGTTCGTTCACCTCTGATGGAGAGCGGTCTGGATAAAGAGATGATCCGTTCGCTGTCTAAAGACCTCGGCCTTACGTCCTGGGATCATCCATCACAGTCCTGCTTAGCCACACGTTTTCCTTATGATACAGTGTTAACCGAGAATGAACTGAGTAAGGTGGAGGAAGGAGAAGCTTATCTGAAAAAGCTGGGATTCCAAGATTGCAGACTGCGAATCCATGGTAACGTCGCACGTATCGAGTTACCAAAGTCGCAAATGGAACGCCTCATGGCAAATCCATCTAAAATCGTCCGAAGAATGAAGTCACTTGGATTTACATACATAACCCTGGACCTTGAGGGGCTGAGAAGCGGCAGTATGGACCTATGATCGAAGCGAGCTGATGTATCATCTCTGACAAATCACCGTTACCTTTAAATAGAATTTCTAGCTAATTTAAATAGTGATGGATCGCTTCCAGATAATAGATAGAGCCAGGAACGTACTCGCTAAGGCGGGTTTCTACCTTTCGGAAAGACACAACGAGAGGGGTATCAGTTTTGATATTATAGCTAGAAAGGATGATCATCTATTGATAATCAGTACCATGGTGAACGCTGATTCATCACGGCCTCACGAGGCTAGAGAGCTACAGATTTTATCTAACGCATTGGACGGTTCCCCATTGTTCATCGCACAGAAGGGTGGTCGTAGGGCCCTTGAAAGGGGAGTGATATATTCCAGAAGAGGTATCCCATTGATCTCCTTGGATACTCTAGAAGACCTTTTCCTAGAAGGCGTTCCACCATACGTTTTCTCCGCACCCGGTGGTTTTTACGTATCAATCGACTCGGAACTTCTCAGAGAATCACGTACAGATAACCAGGTATCACTCCGTAAGATGGCCGAGATCGCCGGTGTTTCCCGAAAGGCCATACAGAAGTACGAGGACGGTATGGGTGTCGATCTTGAAGTGGCCATGAGGATGGAAGAATACCTAGGCGAGGACCTGATAATGCCTTTAGATCCCCTGGAACACAGCAAGGAGCTTGAAATAGATACATCTGATCCGCTGGAGGGATTCAGTGGGATAGAGAAATTCATATTTCGATCACTCCAGGCCATGGGTTATCGCGTGGTCCCCACCTCACACGCCCCCTTTGAAGCAGTCACATCCGACGATAGAGTGATCCTCCTTTCCGGTGTAGATAAAGAGGGGGGAGAGCGTCTGAAAACCAAAGCGCGTATAGTTTCCAACCTTACGCATATCACCGAAAAAGAATCAGTTCTATTTTTAAGTAAAAGATATACACGTATAAACCTTGAAGGGATACCTCTGATCGAAAAGAGCGAGCTCAAAGATCTAGACTCGACCCATGAGGTGTTGGAATTGTTGAGAGAAAGAAAGACCGGGGGTCGATGATTGTACTCTTTGACCACTGATAAAGGGACCAAAGTCCATATATTCGATGTGATAAAGGGATTAGTTTCGGAATCTCATAAATTGAAAGCTATGATCAAAGAGGTGGATTTTCAAGTAGCGGCCCTTCCTATATCTTCGGAAGAAGTAACCGCTTTGGAAAATTTAACGGAAGAACATGAAGAACCGGTCATGACCACCCCTGAAGTGGCCTATGCTAAAAATCTACGGCAGTACGGGGAGGTAAGGATACCTCCACCCACATATCTTATAATGCTCGAATACTGTACCAAGCGCAATATAAGGATCGAAGGTATAGATATGGATGAAGAACACTATACTTCGGCATACTGTAAGTACGTTAGTGGTCTGGAACTGGTACGCCAGTCATTTTGGGAAAAACGCCTTTTAAAGAAAATAGTGAACCCACCGACTTCTAAGGAATTTGCTTTAGAATGGGATGAATTGATAAACAAATACGATGGATTCCGTAAACTGGAAAGTCATCGGGAAAGGGTCATGTCAAAAAATATTCGACGTTTATCAAGGAAGTCAAACGTTTTCTCTATAATCGAATTGGAGCGGGTGGAAGGGATACTTGAAAAGCTGAAAGATTGGGGATGGAAAATACACTCATCCTAGATGTTTCTTCAAAGATAGCAGCAAACTATCTACGCTCTCGTGTTCCTCAACAAAATCCAGGTCCCAAGTACCTATACCCAATACTTTTTTACCATAATTAGCCGCCAGAGCCAGTTCTGAAAGCGTACCATAGCCACCGTCAACAGCCACGACCACATCTCCATTAAGTACCACTAAAGCGTTGCGCATGATACCCATACCCGTGATCACCGCATGGTCCACGTGTTCATTTTTCTCTCTCCGATCATCAGAAGGTAATATCCCTATGGTGGTACCACCTATCTCTTTAACCCCTCGGCATACGGCCTCCATAACACCACCTTTACCACCACAGACCAGTGTAGCTCCTAGTTTAGCTATACCTCTTCCTAATTCCTGAGCGATCCTCAGATCTTCATCACCGCAGGTGTCCGCACCTCCTCCTATAACGCTAACATACATGATCGATCAAAGATAAACACAGATAAAATAGATTTCCCTACAAAAGAGTTATTTATCCTATAGTAAATCACAAAACATGGCCTCGAAAGCTATCAAAGGTTTAGTACGCTTAGATGACTTAGTTGATATACAACCGGATGCAGTGGTTAGCAGGACCCTTATGGATGCCGATGGAGGCACTGTCACCCTCTTCGCATTCGATGAAAGTCAATCACTCAGCGAACACTCCGCCCCCTATGATGCTCTTGTGCAGGTGATCGAAGGTGAATTAAAGATAGAACTTGGGGGAGAAACCCATGAAGTGATAGCTGGTGACTCTCTGATGATGCCGGCTGATGTACCCCATTCTCTTTATGCTAAAAAGCCCACTAAGATGCTGCTGACCATGGTACGCTGATAAATGATAGTCTAATAAAAAATAAAAGAACGGTGAGGATGGTTTACACCATACTCTTTCCGCCTTCACCAGCTTTATCTCTCGCAGAAGCAAGATCTACATCTGGGATCTTGCATTCTTGAATCCGAGCTCGAATGCTCGTAAGTTCACCTCGACGAACCTTTCCGGCACATTATTGCGTATGGAATCTTGCATATCCTCTTTGGTCAACGGTAGTGCACCGGTTGCGGTGAGTGCTCCTAGCATGACTATGTTCTGTGCGATAGCTGCACCGGCCTGCTCGGCTAGCTCTTTAGCATCTATCATCACAAACTTGTCGCTGACATTTTGGATAGACTCGAATATATCATCCAGCTTTGGATATCCCTGTTTACCGGAACTGACTGTGAAAGGAACGATAGGTGCGGTATTGGTGACTATCCACGTATCCTTGGAAGCCTTCTTGATGGCTCGATATGTTTCCACCGGTTCGAAGCCCAGGATGACGTCGGCATCTCCATGGCCGATGAGTGGGCTGTAAACCTTCTCTCCTATCTTGACGGTGGTCACGACTACACCACCTCTCTGAGCCATCCCATGTACTTCGCTCATCCATACATCTAAACCTTTATCCAGGGCGGCACCTCCCAGTACTTTGGAAGCGAGTAATATACCCTGTCCACCTACACCTACTATCTCTAGGTTCATTCTTCCACCCCCGGTTCTATTGCATCGAAGGGACACACCTGGGCACAGTGGCTGCATCCTATACACAGCGTAGTATCGATGTCAACATCGTCTCCTTCCTTAACCAGAGCGATACATCCTAGTTGGTTTACACATAAGTAGCATTTTTTACACTTCCCTTGATCCACGTGGTAGGGTGGGTTGCTCAATTTTTTCTTCTCCAATAGTACACATGGATATTTTGTAACTACTACAGATATCCCGGGATGCTCGATGGCTCTTTTGAAAACATCTATGGTCTTCTCGATCTCGTATGGATTCACAGTTTCTACGAACTCGACTCCAGCTCCTCTTGCTAGATCCTCTATGGACAGCATCGGTGCGGGATCTCCCATCCCGGTCCTACCGGTTCCAGGATGTGGTTGATGTCCGGTCATGGCCGTCGTTCTATTGTCCATGACCACGTAAACGAAATCGTGCTGGTTGTACACGCCACTGACCAGGGCGGGCAATCCAGAGTGGAAGAATGTCGAGTCGCCTAGGAAGGCGAACACCTGCTGGTCGGTGTTCTTGGAGAAACCGCCTGCGGCTCCAACGCTGCCGCCCATGCAGAGTAAGAAATCTGCGGTGTTCAGTGGATCCTGTACACCCAGTGTGTAGCACCCGATGTCGCTTGAAAATACAGCTTCTGTTTTACCCAAGGCCTTCTTCACTGCGTAATAAGTCGCTCTATGAGGGCATCCTGGGCACAATGAAGGAGGTCTAGATGGTAGTTCGTACTCATCTGCATCAAGGGGTTCTCCACCGGCTGGTACATCTATCAGTTTGGATACGGCTTTCCGTACCACATCTGGATCGTATTCGAAAAGACGTGAGAAGTGACCTGTGTGCTTACCGTACACCTCGAGGGATGGATTGTATTTTTTAGCAAGTGACAGAACTTTATCTTCAAGGAACGGTTCTAACTCCTCGACCACCAGTAATCGGTCGGCACCCTTGATAAATTCTCCTACCTTTTCTTCCGGGAAGGGATTGGTCATACCGAGCTTCAATATGGATATGGGAAGACCGTATATCTCCCTCAGTTCGTAAATGTAGTTGAAGCCGGCACCTGAACCGATCACATGGAGTTCAGGATCATCCACTTCGAATTCCTCGGTGAATCGAGAGCCCTGGGAGATCGGTTTCGCTTTACCGAACTGTTTTAACAATCGTGGATGGTTCTTACGGGCGTTCTGCGGTACCGCTACGAAGCGTCCGGGGTCCTTTTCGAAGTGTCCCTTTGGAGCGGGTTCTTTTATATCTCCAAAGGTGACAATACCCCTAGCATGGTTGACCCGGGTCGTGGTCCTCACCATAACAGGAAGTTCAAGCTCCTCGGACAGGTCGAAGGCGTATTTCACCATCTCCTTCGCCTCATGCGGGCTGGTGGGCTCCAGCATGGGTATGCTCCCCAGTACTGAATAATATCGGTTGTCCTGCTCGTTCTGGCTCGAGTGTACAGAGGGGTCGCCTGCAGCCACTATCACCATACCGGCTCTTACACCGCAGTACATCAACGTCATCAGAGCGTCGGCTGCCACGTTCACACCTACATGTTTCATCCAGGCCATGGATCGTACTCCGGAAGCGGCAGCTGCGGCAGCTACCTCCATGGCTACTTTTTCGTTGGCCGAGTACTCAAAGTACATACCGTAATCCTTGGCTATATTCTCAAGGGTGTTACCTATCTCCGATGAGGGTGTTCCTGGATATGTGGAGCCATGTCCGATGCCTGCTTCCAGAGCACCGCGAACTATGGCTTCGTTACCAAGAAGCATCATCTGTTTGCCCGGTTTATCGTCGAGGAGTGCTTTCATTTTTTCATCCCCTACTCGTTTGTGAACTCTTCTTTCTTAAGAAGAAGTTCCCATTCTTTATCCACATTTTTCTGTATCATCTCGACCTCTTCTTGCGGAAGGTGTCGGAACCTTCCCTGCAGTTTGAGGTAGTCTTTCACAGGTATCTTATTCTTCGGTTTCTTATATATCTTGTATTCACCATATTCTATCTCATATAATGGGAATACACAGCTGTCCACAGCTAATTTACACAGCTCGATGGTGATTGAAGGGTCCGACCTCCAGCCGGTCGGGCACGGAGCATAGATGTGTATGAATTTAGGTCCAGGGATATCCTTGGCTTTCTGTATCTTCTCTATCATGAGCTCGGGATGACCGATACTCACCGTGGCGGCGTATGGGATCCCGTGAGCGTTCACCACTTCCATCATGTTCTTCTTTGGATTTTTCTTCCAAGCTTTTTGACTTCCAACTGGTGTTGTGGTGGTCCATGCACCGTATGGTGTTTCACCGCTTCTTTGGATACCGGTGTTCATGTAAGCCTCGTTGTCGTACATCACCTGTATGGTGTCGGTACCCCTTTCTAAACAACCGGAAAGTGCCTGGATACCTATATCTGCCGTTCCTCCGTCACCGGCGAAACCAACGACGGTGATCTCTCTTGGGTCTACGCCCTTTGCGTTCAAAGCCGCTCTAACACCGGACGAAGATGCGCCTGTGGTTTCGAAGGCCGTGTACAGTAGTGGTATCTCCAGATTCCTGGACGGATATACACCAGGGATAACAGCCCAGCAGCAGGCGGGTATGTTGATCATAGTCTTTTTACCCAATGCTTTAAGCATGTACCGCATGGCGTGTGCCGCTCCGCATCCGGGACAGGCCGTCGTTCCTTTGTTCATCAATTCCATTTCAGGTACTTTTGCCATGTTTATCGCCTCCATCTTTCTTGGTTGATCTTAAGGTCGACCCATTCGATCTCCTTATCCAATCCTTTATCTTGTAGTGAGATAGCGTCCAACATCACGTTCTTGAGTATCTTAGGAGTCAGATCTCTACCTCCGAGTCCGACTATGTAATCCTTCAAGATCACATCCCGGTGTCCGTAGAGTGCATCTTTGATCTCTCTAGCGGCGTCTCCACCGTGACCGAAGGTGTAACTGCGGTCCATAACACCTACCACGTTCACTCCCTTGGTCAGTTTTCTGAACTCCTCGACTGGGAAGGGCCTGAATGTTCTCAATCTGGCAAGACCGACATTGTGGCCTTCTTCTCTGAGCTCGTCTATTACATCCTTAGATGTACTCGATATCGAACCCATTGTGACTATCAGTACGTCGACACCGTCTGTCTTGTACTTCTCGATGAGTCCACCGGGGTCTCTTCCGAAGACTTCTTCGAACTCTTTGTTGACTTCCATTATCTTATCTGGAGCCTTCTCGAAGGCTTCTGCTATCTTGTATCTGAAGTCCATGTACCAGTCTGGCATACCCAGAGAACCGAAACCGAGTGGTTGATCTACATCTAACTTGTAATCAGGATCGTAAGAGGGTAGGAATTCATCAACCAGTTCTTGGTCATAGATCTCAACCGGCTCTTTTGTATGGCTCAAGATGAAAGCGTCTTCAACGACCATGGCGGGTAACATTATATCTTCATCCTCGCAGATCTTGTACGCCATGATAACGCTGTCAAGCACTTCCTGATTGCTTTCACAGAAGAACTGTAATTGACCGGTACCTTTCTGAGCTAAAGTATCGTGATGATCCGCCCAGACACTCCATGGAGGTCCCATGGCTCTGTTGATGTTGGTCATGACTACCGGCAGCCTCGCACCCGATGCCCATATGAGCAGTTCGTGCATCAGTGCAAGTCCGTGGGCTGAAGATGCGGTGTAAGCCCTTGCTCCGGCGTTAGATGCCGCTATACAGGCGGCCATGGCCGAGTGCTCGCTCTCCACCTTGATGTATTCCGAATCCATCTCTCCTTCCGCCACCAACTCCGCTATCTTCTCCACGACTTCGGTCTGTGGTGTGATAGGGTACGCAGCCACGACTTCGACTCTAGAGAGTTTGGCACCGTAGGCTGCGGCAAAGTTACCTGATACGATCTTCATTTCAGACATAGTCTGCCTCCTTTTTCATATCTATGGCATTTACAGGACATTCCTTGGCACATATCCCACATCCCTTGCAGTAGTCATAATCGACCACAGCACCTTCTTCCTTCACCTCTATAGATACGTCCGGGCAGAATTTCCAACAGATCCCGCACTTGATACATTCTTCTAAATCGACGATGGGTCTGAGTGTTCTCCAGCTCCCGGTCTTGGTCATAAGATGGGAGGGACAGTCGGTGATCACAGCTCTCGGCAAGTCTCTATGATCCTTCGGATCTATAACGATTCTAAATACTTCTTCACTCAAGTTCTTCACCTCTTACCTCTTCATAAGCTTGTTTAGTCGCTTTTGCGTTCTCTTCTTTCTTTGCCGGTGCGTTGTTGCGTACAACGTCCACCAGCGTGTTGATATCAACTACCCCTGTAGCCCTGACGATGGCACCGAGTATTGCAGTGTTCACGATGGGTGCTACCTTAGAACCCAATCTATGCTCCACCGCTATACTGCTGGCATCCACTGTGTATATCGGATTGTCGACTCCGAGATCTATATCATCCGGAGCTTTCTCCGTATTGAGTATCACTTTTCCGTCCGGCTTGATTCCGGCAGTAACATCAACAGCGTCCAATAGAGCCATATCCATGACTATAACTATGTCTGGCTCGTGGATCTGTGCCTTGTTCCTGACCGCTTTACTGTCTATCCTAGTAAAAGCAGTGACCGGGGCCCCTCTTCTTTCTACTCCATACATGGGAAACGACTGGACGTCGTTACCTTCCAAAAACGCAGCCCGGGCGAGGAACTCGGATGCTGTTACCGCACCTTGTCCACCTCTTCCGTGAAACCTGATTTCTATCATTTTAAAAGCACCAAGCCTGTATCATCGACTGATATAATTATTTTTTGTAGAAAAGATGGTTTTAGAATATCACATATATCGATAAATACAAGTAGTTTATTATCCCAACATGTATCCTGAAAAAATCATGGGCCTCATACCCGATCTAGATAAAGGATTGTTCGGACAGAAGGCTTATACTTTGATCGTGACCAACTACAGGCTGATATTTGCTCAAACCACTAACCAGTTGATGAAACAGGAGATAGAAAGAGCAAAGTCCCAGGCAGAGGCAAACGGTGCAGGTTTCTTCGGAAAATGGAAGGCCTCCGCATCTACCGGGATGAACTTTCACAACCGGTACTATAACATGCCACCACAGGCGATACTTCAGGAGGATCCAAACAACTTCGAGATCAGGCCTGAGCAGGTCAAATCCATCAAGGTACGTTCAGGTCATTACGATCAACAATACGCCACAACATCCCCTAATAGGTTGGTCATAAAGTGGAGCGGTGGAAAAGAGAAATTCACTTTTGAACGGATGGATCCGGTGCAGGTGAAGAATATATTAGGACCGTTAGTGGGCTCTAAGCTCCGTTAGATATCATCAATAAAAAGCTTACTCTAGCGTCCACAAACTGTATGCCTGACATTTACCTCTAATATAGGGTAATATTTTGAGTAATTGTTTCGGTGAAAAGTATTTTATAGGCTGCTTACGAAACTGTTATCATGAAAATAGTACCGGATACCAGCGTTATAGTCGATGGACGTGTTACCTCAAAGGTAGAGCAAAGCTCTGATAGAGTCGAGATAATCGTGCACGAAGCGGTTATCTCCGAGCTTGAGGCTCAGGCCAACATGGGTAAGGAGATGGGCATGAGCGGGTTGGAGGAGATAAAGACATTGAGAAAACTACACGAAAAGAAAAAGATAAAACTGGTCTTCCGTGGCGAAAGACCTTCCTATCACCAGGTTAAACTCGCCGGCAGCGGTGAGATCGATGCCATGGTCAGAAATCTAGCGTTAGAAGAAAAAGCCATATTGTTAACTAGTGACATCGTACAGGCCGAGATAGCTCTAGCTAAAGGGGTGGAAGTGGAGTACCTACCACCGGAATCAAAGGAAGAGGTGAAGTGGATAAGCGATTACTTTGAAGACGACGTCATGTCGGTCCACCTTCGGGTGGGAACACGTCCTCGTGCTAAAAGGGGGACCCCTGGTGACCTACGCATCGAGTTCATAGATGACCATATCTCACATGAGAGCGAGTTGAGGCAGGTAGCACACGAGATAATCGAGCGTACCAAAAGGGCTTCGGACGGTTTCATCGAGCAGGACAGCGGCGGTGCCACGGTGGTTCAACTCAGGGACATGCGTATAGTGATAGCACGTCCCCCTTTTTCCGACGGCTTCGAGATAACGTCTGCAAGACCGGTGGCAAGGGTCCCGCTAGAAGAATATCATCTGGCAGACCACATCAAAGATAGGGTAACCGAAAAGAAACGTGGGGTCATGCTGGCAGGCGCACCGGGTGCAGGCAAGAGTACTCTTGCACAATCGGTTGCCGAGTACCTACTCAAACAGGACTACGTGGTTAAGACTATGGAGAAACCTAGAGATCTTCAAGTACCCGACGATATCACCCAGTACACCGACCTCGATGGTTCCCTGGAGAACACCGCTGATGTACTGCTTCTCGTCAGGCCGGATTATACCGTTTTCGACGAAGTTAGAAAGACTCCGGATTTCAAGGTATTCGCCGACATGAGATTAGCCGGTGTTGGTATGATAGGAGTCACCCATGCTAACAGGGGTATAGACGCATTGCAGCGATTGATCGGGCGTGTAGAACTCGGCATGGTACCTCAGGTAGTGGACACCATCGTCTTCGTAGAGGCCGGCGAGATAGCTAAGGTCTATGATATCACCTTCACCGTCAAAGTACCAGCGGGGATGAAAGAGCAGGATCTAGCTAGACCGGTCATACAGGTGAAGGATTTCGAAAGCAGCAAAACCGAGTATGAAGTTTACTCATACGGTGAACAGGTAGTGGTTATGCCGGTAAAAGACGCTTCTGAAACCGATGAAGAACCTTTATGGGAATTAGCCGCTAGAAACGTAGAAGATGATATAAGCAGGTATGTGAAGGGTAGGGTGGAATGTTCAGTGGACTCTTCCGACAGCATCACTGTTTATATACAGGACCACCAGATACCAGTTCTGCTGGGAAGTGGTGGTAAAAGGATAAAACAGATAGAGGCTGATCTAGGCGTACACATCGATGTGAGGTCCTTAGATGAAAAGCGGGATACTTCGTCATTTCAATCGATAGACGCACACTTAGAGGGTGATAAGATCGTTCTTTTTGTAGGTCCTTGGGCATATAAAGACAGTGTTGATATCTACGTTGATAAGGAATATATCACCACCGCTACGGTGGGTAGTGATGGTACTATCAAAGTAAGAAAAAACACTCAGGCCGGTAGGGACCTGGCAGATGCGGTAAGAGAAAACAAGGGTATAAACATCGGTTGAAACGTCAGAAGAATATGAAGTAGACTAAAACCGCAGTTCCCAAAGATATCAATATCGGACCCATGAGTTCTCTTAGATAATGCTTCATATCTGCGTTGAAGTATTCTAGTGAAACTGCGATACACGGATGGACCGGTGTTATGGCATAGCCGATGAATATCGATAAGTAGGTGATAGCGAAGATGTAGGGGGGTAACGATTCGGTACCCAAGGATCCCATCAGCACCGGAAATAGGATCGATGCAGGTATGATTATCCTGCCGGTTGCTATACCCAGTAGGAAACCGCCTCCAACTGCCAGTATCAGTACTGGTAAAGTGAGTTCGGATATCATCTCGCCTACAGGGGATGCCTGAAAGATGTTTATGAATATGTATATGGTGAATATCAGCAGTGTGAAATTCCAAGGTTTCATCAATTCAACTGATTTTTTCAAATATTTTAATCTCGAATCTGTGATCATCACAGTAGCTATCAGAGCGAAGGATATTGCAGTGAAAGTAGCTATGGCATTGTACTCTTCACCCAATACATTGAAAAGTATAAAATGTAATACCGGAGCGGATACCAGTACTGACAACGGTATCATCAATTCCTTCAGCGAGAATCCGTCATCGTAATCCAACTCACCGTTCACCTTCCGGAGTAAGAAAAAGTATCCTAGTATCAAGGAAAGGATGAAAAAGGGGATAAGGTACATTATAGCGGTGTACATGGGGATATTTGCCACATCGGTGGATACGATCAAGGCGTATGATATAGGATATATAAAATAAACGATGTGTCTGAACCATACGTTTATCGCCGCTTTTAGATGATCTGAAACTCCCTCGCCTGCTTTTTCTACAAGTGGTGAAGATAGTAGTGCTCCTCCGGGTAAGGGCATCAGCCCTAGAAGGGCAGGCGTCGAACCCAAGAAACCCTTCTTACCTATCCTGAGATTTTTCACAATGTGGTCCAATTGACCACTGACCTTGAGCACACCTCCCATCATCGGTATCATGGTCAGTGCCAAAGCCAGCAAGATGATAGAAGGAGATGTTACCGTGTTGAATATCTCTAAAGCAACGGAGGTAGCACTCATGGTGAATAGACCCAATATCAACGAGCCTGCCAGCATGGCTAGGCTCAGATGCTTTCGGGCGCCTACCAGAAGAACGACGATCGCCAGGAAGAAACCTATCCAACGTATCATAGTTAAAACCCCTCAGGAGGATATGTTTTTAAAGTTTTTCCTTATTTTACATCCCGTGGTTTCGATTTTTCTTTACCTAAAGCAATCCTTATAACGTACAATATCATGTGTTAAACGGATGATATATCAAATATTGGAGATGGCTGTATCTATAATAATCAGTCTATGGCTCCTCCAGGATACCACCCGTAGAGGATTAGAAAATAAATACCGATGGGGCTGGATAATGGTGGCATTCCTGGCATACTATTTTTATCTTTTCTTGGGCGTTTTATTGGTGGTCATCGCTTACATCATCTGGAGTAGATATCTGTATGTGAAGATGCCAGATTGATGGGATCACCATCAAGGTTTTCCACGAGATTCGCCGCGGACTATACCTGAAGCAACTATGTGACTGATCCGTATGGGTTCAGGCAGCCTACCTCTGATGGTGAACAGCTTCAAAAATCTTTTAGCTTCATCAAGGTCGATACCTTCGCACTGTATGTAGATAGGGAGGTGTTCGGTTTTGACTTCATGTATCTCCCCCTTATTGAGCACCTCTAATCTGGGTTCCCACCGATCAAAATGCTTCATGAGGGCATTCTTTATGGCCTTGATGTCTGGTTTATCCCTAGATACGCTGATTACCGGTATGCCTGTTTTTTCAAAAAGGACTCTTAGATCGAGCATGTTAAAGCCCGCTACGGCTGTTCCATCGGTGAATATAACTTTCACTTGCTCCCCAAACCTTGAATCGTTTATCATATCATATATCTTCTTTGTAGCATCTATCCCATCCACTTCTACATGGGTCGATATTATACCTTCTAGGTAATTAGGCGCTCGAACTATATTACCGACTATCAGTACGTATTTATCTGTGAACTTGAAAGGTGCGTCATCGATACCTAAGGCTCTTATCTTTGTTTTCAAAGTCTCACACCTCTATAGCAATGAAAGGTTTCCTGTGATCTCATCCACAATTCCTTCCGGCCCAGGACCGATACCTAAACAGGTCTTCGTACCTGGGGCTATCTCGGTAAGACCTGCGTCGGTTACCTCCATAGCAACGATGTTTCTTTTTTTAGCCATCTCCTTCAAGAAGTCCATATGTTCTATATCATCACACAACACGGCCACTTTTTTTTGACCCTCCCTATGCCATCTTTTAAAGTGTTTATCCTTTTTTTTACTTTCTAAGGCACATAAAACAGCCGCATGACCAGCTTGTACAGCCAGTTTACCACATGAAAGTTTAAGATCTTTACGAAAAACCAGGACCATCTTGTATTTGAAGTTCAACATCGATCACCTAATAGATCTCTTCGGACCTGAGGCGTTCTAACTCCTTCAGCCTATCGTCAACTTCTTTCAACTCTTCTTCGGCCTTCTTTTTCTTCTTAGTGTAATGGTCTCTTATGCTCCGGGCCTGGGATTTAGTCTTCTCTCTAGCTTCTTTGATTTGATACTTCAACTGCTGCCTTTTTCTAGCCAATTTTTGCATCTCATAAAGTATATCTTTGTCATCTTCATACTCGAAATCCTTCGGTCCCGGTGGTGTCGGTGCAGGCCTTTTTAGGGCTGGAGATATTAGATCCATCCATTGATATGCTCCACGATACCAACCAAGGAAAAAGAAGATCACCGTTATGGATATCAATGAGATCCATATATTGGTAGCTACAAAGTAACCCATCTCGTCTGGTTCAACTGGTATTGATCCGAGGACGAACCCAACCAGTATGGTGGTCACTATGCTCATACCCATGCCCAAAGTGACCCGATACAGCATATCGAACTCTTTATCCAACTCTCCCTTCCTAGGAAAAAGAGCGTTCACAATGGTAAAGCCTGGAAGAAAGAAAATGAACAAAGTTCCTATGACTAGTTGTAGTATCATTTTTAAGTCCATACCCATAGGTATAAAAAGGTTTTTTGGTAGTTCACTTATTGTATCCTGTCGAATTCGTCGTAGATCTCTCCAAGTAATTCTTCCACGATATCTTCTAGCGTTATCAGGCCATCAAATTTACCCCTTTTGTCCTGTACGATAGCCATGTGTATCCTACTCTTTCTCATCCTTTGGAATACCTCGGTTATATCGTCATCATTTTTCACCACCATAGGAACTTCTCTAGCATATTCACCCATAGTCCCTACTTCTTCACCTAAAAGGTCCTTACTGTACAATATTCCGATTATCTCATCGGTATCGTGCTCGGCTACCGGTATCCGGGTAAGGCCGTGTTCTTTTATGAACTCAACCCCTTCGTCCACAGTTATCTCCGAGTCTAAAACATAAGATTGTTCCCTGGGGACCTTAACGGCTTTTACTTTTTCATCACCGAACCAAAAGACGTTGTGTACTATCTTCTTCTCTATCTCTTTGATCCGCCCTTCTTCTTCGAGTAAAGATGCTAGGTCCCTAACATCGGATTCAGTGATGTGCAACTTCTCACCTTTGGTTCTTCCTCCCAATAGTTTTATGATCCTATTTGAGACCTCACTCAGTGAGACGATGAGTGGGTGAAATAACTTCGATAGATAATATATGAAAAGAGCGTTCTTTTGGCTCATTTTTTGTCTGTTCTTTATGGCAAACCCCTTAGGTGTTATCTCTGCGAACACAAGTATAAGTATTGTAAGAATACCGATAGCGATGGAAATACCGAAGTTACCAAGAACGTCGTAGGCAAGCTTGGTGGCTATGGCCGAGGCAGTTATATTTACCAGGTTGTTGCCTATGAGTATAGTAATGATAGTGGCATCCATGTTTGATTTTAACTGGATGATTATGTCAACATACTTCTCGTCCTTTAGTTTCATCTGAGCTAGTTCTACCTTGGAAAGGGCGGTCAACGCGGTCTCTGAACCGGAGAACCGGCCGCTGAGATATATCAATAGAGCCAATGATAATAGGTATAGTAGATGTATTACTTGCATTTTTATTCACTTGGTAGATAACCTATCTATTAAATATTCTTTGCTAAGCTTTAGCTTATCCAAAGATCGGCCTTCGATGACCCAGTTTCCGCCATAATCTTCGAGTCTGTCTAAAACCATCTCAAAGTCGATCTTACCGTCACCCAGTGATAGATGAAGATCCTGGGAACCGTCGTTATCGTGGAGGTGCACGTTTATGGGATCAAAGGTCAGAAATTCATCCAATGCTCCAGCAGTGAATGCATGTCCTACATCTAAACAAAAGCCCAGATCAGATGATTCAATAAAAGAAGCGATCTCATCAGGATAAACACCGGTAGTCGGAAAGCCCGCAGGCATATTTTCAAGAGCAACTTTTATGTTCCTTTCTTCCGCCTCATCAGATATGATATCTAACGATTCCAGCAGTGACTTTGTTGTACCTCCCCAAGCTTTTGCTAAAGGTGAATAGAGGCCAGGGTGTACTGTTATCATACCCACATCAAGAAGTACCGCTAGATCAAATGACTTCACCACCTCTTTGATCGATGCTTTTCGTATTTGCGTATTCATGCTGGAAATATTGATATCGTTGAATGGAGCGTGTACCTGAATAACCATATCCGATGTGGAAAGTGCATCTACGATCTTATCTCTATTGTTCCACCCGTGTTCCTTTTCAGCCAGGAATTCCCATCCTTGAAAGTCAGCTTGAATCTTTTCCATGATATCTTCAAAGGGGTGAAAGCAGAACAACGGATTTGACGCCATCAACATCTTGAGTCACCTTTAGATGTTAGCCCCTCTATGACCTCCTCGATATAGTCTGAAGTCAATTTTACATCGATACCGCCAAGTGGTTGTTTTTGATCTGTGAAGTTCACTTTTGAACAGCATGAAGCTTGTTTTGATAACACAAACTCACAGCGATCTTCATGGATGTGTCTTGTAAGGTAGTCTTCAGCGGTATCTCTTATCTGCTGGTCACGTAGGAGTTCAGCGAACTTTTTTAGTGATGTAGTATAACCCTGTACTGACTCTTTTCCAACCTCCCACTCAGCTTCGGGGAACAGATTACTCAGGCAAGCCAGCAGTTTGTAGGTATCTTCAGTAGGATATATCGGCACCTTTATTTCAACCTCGTATTCTGGTCCTTTATTACTCATCAAAATGAACTCATGAATTAAAGTATATTAAATACTTGCCTAAAAAAAATACCTTTGCAGGGAAAGAGAAACCTTTATAACCGAAATCCACAATGACGGAATCCCGATATTGAACTGGACAGATATCCGGGGAATACCCCATGGATCGGATCTGTTTGGCTCTACTATTCGCACTCGGGCTCACTGTTCGGAACTGTGGTTCCAAACGTTCGCAAAGCATAGCTTTGCTCGTAGTCTAGAACTATTCGCACAGGGCTCATCAGTCGGAATAACTCACAAAACTCGTTATTCCAACAACTCGCAAAGCATAGCTTTGCTCGTAGTCTAGAACTATTCGCAAACGGGCTCATAGTCTAGTTGGTTATGACGTCGCCTTGACATGGCGGAGATCGCCGGTTCGAATCCGGCTGAGCCCACTTAAATCGACAGATTTTAGTGGGGTAAGAGAATGTGTATGCATTCTTGAGAGCCCACTTTTTTCATAAAAGTGGGTAGTTAGAATCTTTGATTCTGATGAGCCCACTATAAATCGTCATATTTTAGTGGGGTAAGAGAATGCGTCAGCATTTCATGCATGCCCATTCCCTTCAACCGAAACCCTTATATTTTAGGCCGGCCTAAACATATCAGATGTCCTCTCAGGAATACCTTTTAACAAGCGCAACCGTCAACGATCCAAGAGAAATGACAAATACTATAAAATACGTGACTTATCGTGAGGGGAAAAGATGATGCCATATTGGTTACTCGTCACACTGATCGGATTGACAGCAGGTGTTCTAGGGACCCTGAGTGGAGGATTAGCTGTTGTGATCGTTAGAAAGGTAAGAGATCGGCTATTAAGCGTACTCCTCGGTGCATCTGCAGGTATAATGGCTAGCATAAGTTTCTTGGATCTTATCCCTGAAGCTATAGATGAAGGAACTATGTACACGGCGATCTTTGGTATCTTACTGGGTATAGGTATAATCGGCCTTATCGATGTTAAATTCCCCCATCAACATTTTTCACTTACTAGAGATGGCGCACCGAAGTATTCAAAATCCTTGAAAACAGGTATCCTTCTTAGCATAGGCATCGCCCTCCATAATCTACCCGAAGGAGTTGCCATCGGAGCAAGCTTCATGGTATCGTTTCAGGTAGGCTTACTGCTTACCATACTGATCGCCGTTCACAATTTCCCTGAAGGGATGGCCGTCGCTGCGGCTATGTGCGTTGGAGGTGTAAAGTCAAAAAAAGTACTGCTCATCACAGCACTAGCCGGTGTTCCCATGGGTATCGGAGCATTTATCGGTGTTGCATTAGGTGGAGTTTCAGCATGGTCTCTGTCAGTCAGCCTTGGATTCGCAGCTGGAGCTATGCTTTACATAGTATTCGATGAGCTGATCCCAGACGCACATCGTAAAGCAGAAGGCCACTCTGCTATCATGGGGATCCTCTCCGGTATCATCATCGGCATAATCTTTATCACACTCTTGCACTGAAATAGGAATACCTCTAGACAACCTTCAAAACCTTTATATTGCTCGTTTGTTTGGGCGGAAAACAGGTATCATGAGTTTAAAAATAGAAATCGATCCTGATCTTTGTACGGGTTGTGGCATCTGCATTCGTTTTTGCCCAAAGGATGTGCTTGCCATGTCTGAAAAATTGAATAGATACGATAATCGTCTCACGGAAGTTGTCAGGCTAGATGATTGTATCATCTGTAGAAGATGTGAACTATACTGTCCGGATTTTGCCATCAGTGTGGAGGAACAAGGATGAAGAAACCAGGCGAGTACTTTATGGAAGGGAACGAGGCGTGTGCGGAAGCCGCTATGAGAGCTAACCTAGGCTTTTTTGCAGGTTACCCTATCACCCCTGCCTCAGAGATCATGAATCTACTTTGTAAAAAGCTTCCAGCCGTCGGCGGTCGTTTCGTACAACTAGAAGATGAGATAGGAAGCATGGCCGCAGTAACCGGAGCTTCATGGACCGGTCTTAGATCCATGACTGCTACCAGCGGACCCGGTTTATCCCTGATGCAGGAGAACTTAGGTTATGCAGTGATGACCGAGACCCCATGTGTGTTGGTGAATATCCAACGAGCCGGTCCCTCCACGGGTCAGGCTACCAAACCAGGTACTGGAGATGTGATGCAGGCGAGATTCGGAAGTCACGGTGATTACGAGATCATCGCATTGACACCTAACTCGGTACAGGAGATGTACGATATGACCATCAGTGCCTTCAACCTCGCAGACAGATACCGCACTCCTGTGGTCTTACTGGCCGATGCCGGAGTGGGACATATGCGTGAGAGAATCACCGTTCCGGAAGAGGTAGATATCATCGAAAGACGCACTCCAACCGATGATGAAACAGAATTCTTCGATACCGATAGGACCGACCACGTTCCACCCATGCCCAAGTTCGGCGATGGGTATGAACTGTTGGTCACAGGCTCCACCCATAAGGGTGACGGTACTAGGGACACTGCAAGCTACGAAACCCAGGATAAGCTGGTACGCAGATTAGTATCAAAGATAGAGGATAATAGGGAAGATATCGTGGATTGGGAGGAGTACTACTGTGATGATGCAGACCTGGTAGTGGTATCGTATGGTTCAATATCTAGGCCGTCTCTAGGTGCCGTTAAAAAAGCGAGAAAAGAAGGGTACAAGGTCGGCTTCTTCAGACCGAAGACGATCTGGCCCAGCCCAGAGAAAAGGCTAAAAGAGATAGGTATGGATTCGCCCGTTCTTTTAGTAGAGCTTTCATTACGCGGATATCGTATGGAAGTCGAGCGATGCGTAGGGCCCGATGGAGTTACTGTTTACGATAGATTGAACTCACTCCCCACCGTTGAAATGATCTACAGTAAGATAAAGGAGGTGTTGATGTGATATCAGGAAGAGAGATACGGGAGAAATACATCAGAAACCACCCCTCGGCATTCTGTCCAGGGTGTGGAGATGGCATGGTGCTCAATGCACTTTCCCGAGCGGTAGAGAACATAAACCTAGATAAAGACAAGATAACTGCTGTCAGCGGTATAGGCTGCGCTGCCTGGATACCTTCACCTCATTGGCGTGTTGATACACTCCACACGACCCATGGTCGTGCGATACCTCATGCATTGGGTGTAAAAGTAGGGAATCGAGATCTGGAGGTCGTAGTGGTCGGTGGAGACGGTGATTGTGCGGGTATCGGAGGTAACCACTTGATACACGCTGCTAGAAGTAACCTGGGTATCACCGTACTCATGATAAATAATGGTCTTTACGCCATGACCGGCGGCCAAGCCGGTCCAACAACAGAACATGGAGAAACCACTCTTACCACACCTTTCGGTAACCCTGCTGGAGGTTTAGACGTAGCCGAAGTCGTTAAAGCAGCCGGTGGGAGCCACGTAGCCAGATGGACTACATATCATATGAGAGAACTCATCAAGGAGATCGAACATGCATTTTCTACCGATGGTTTCTCTTTCATTGAGATACTTACCCAATGCCCAACTAGAAGCGGTAAAAAAGATGGACTCTCAGGTGTGGATATGCTCGAGTGGTATCGAGATAATACTAGCAAGGATCCTAACAGCGATAAGATATTCGTCGGAAGACTAGTTGACAAAAAGATGCCCGAACTCTCCCATGAGATCTATAGACAGATCAGTGAATGTGGAGGTGAACCTAGATGATAAAGATCAGGATAGGTGGTTGGGCTGGACAGGGCACAGTATTGGCAGGAAGGATACTCGCCACTTCTTTAGCCCTGGAGCAGGATATGTACGTAGTTCAAAAAAGATCATATTCAGCCGCAGTACGCAGTGGGATCTCTTACTCGGATATAATCGCAGACGAAGAGCCTCTAGACGAACTAGTTGTGGATGTACCTGATTACCTGGTCATACTTTACCAGAAAACACTCGATGAATGGAATGAGATGGCATGCAACTCGGGTACCTTGATATTGGATTCAACTAGAGTCAAAACTGCAAATTTACCGTGCGATATCATCGAAGTTCCCGCAGGGGATATGGCTGAAGAACTGGGAACTTCAAAGGCGGCTAACATGGTCTTACTTGGAGTGTTAGCTGGCTTATCTAGTCAAGTAGAACTAGATGCCCTAAAAAGAGCTGTACAAAGGTATCTCCCATCCAAGTACGTAGATATGAATATCAAAGCCCTCCAAAGGGGTTATGAATTCGTTACGGAGGGAAAACCTTAATATCGTATCTAATCTAAAGGTGTTGAGTGAAGATGGAAAACGAAGAGAATGTAAGTTGGAAGGAAATTAAAAATGCCGAAGAGAAGTTCAGAAATCTGATAGATAAACGGAACGAACTGAACGACGAAGGCCGCTTTTTCAGAAAAGAAAGGGATTCTCTAAACGATCAAAAAAAGAAGGTAAGGAAAGGCTTAGACGAGAACATAAAGATGAGGGATGAGTTGGTTAAAAAGGCCAAAGAGCACAAAAAGAAGCGAAATTCCTATCAGAAAAAGGCCAAAGAACTTATCGCGTTCAAAAAGGAGAAGAGGGATAAGATCGTTGATAATCTATCTGAGAAGGTAGAAGAGATCAAAAACGAAATAAAGGCCATGGAATACAAACAAGAGACCACCGCCCTATCCCCCGAAGATGAAAATGAACTCATCGACAACATCAAAGATCGACACAAGGAACTAGAAGAGAAAGAAGCTCTTCTCAAAGAACAAGATCAAATACTTGAAGAGATAAGTAACCTGGACGAGAAGATCGATGAATTGTTCAAGAAGGCCGATGAAGAGCATGAGATGGTGGTTGAGTACTCCAACGAATCACAAAAATATCATGATAAGATATCGGAGATATACGCCGAGTTAAACGAATTAGACCGGGAATCAGACGATTGGCACAAAAAATTCTTAGAGGTCCGAGAAAAAGCCGATTATTACCATAAGCGAGCTATGGATATGAAGGAAGAAGTACTCGGCATGAAACGCTCTAGGAACGAAGAGCGTCGGAAGCGTATGAACGCCCTGCTTCAGCAGAACAGAACCGTAGAGCAAGAACTTTACGATAAAGAAAAACTCAAAGAGAAAGAGGAAGAAGCTCTTCGAAAATTGCAGGAAGAAGGGAAAATCAACATGTGAGGGTTATTATGAAGCGAGTGTTGGTGACCGGTGGATGCGGTTTTATAGGTACCAACTTGATATCATATCTTTTAGATCACAGTAATTGGGGGATAAATATCATCGACGATCTCAGCGAAGGTAAGTTACATTATCTCACCTCACTCGATAATTACATCGATGATAGAGTGAAATTTATAGAAGGTGACATAAGGGACGAGGGTATATTAGAAGATGCAGTAGATGGCTGTGATTACGTGGTACATCTCGCTGCCCAAACCGATGTGATCTCTTCAATAAACGACCCGTTCAATGATTCAGATATCAATATAATGGGGACGCTCAACGTACTTGAAGCTTCACTCAGGAATAATATAAAAAGAGTCTCCTTTGCATCTTCAGCAGCTGCAGTAGGAGAACAAGAGCCGCCGGTGGATGAAAACATGATCCCACGTCCCCTATCACCCTACGGTGCAAGTAAGTTAGCTGGAGAGGCTTACTGCAGCTCTTACTCAGGCAGTCACGGACTGAGCACCGTGGCTTTACGTTTCTCAAACGTTTATGGTCCTAACTCATGGCATAAAGGGAGTGCCATCTCACTATTTATCAAACAGATATTGGATGGAAAAACTCCTGTGATATATGGGGATGGAAACCAAACTAGAGACTTCGTACATGCAGATGATATATCCATGGCGATACATTCATCATTGACAAGAGATATCCCCTCTTCCTTCGAGGTGATCCAATTAGGTACGGGTATCGAGACCTCGATTAATAAATTATATGAGATGATAAAGACAAGGTTGGAAGGAGAGGGTATCGATGTACCTGAACCAAGGTATGCTCCTGCACGGGCAGGGGAGATATATACACATTACTGCGATATAGACAAAGCCCGAGGTTTATTAAGATATGAACCGACCTTTGATATGGAAAAAGGCATAGACAGTACGATAAGATGGTTTATAAAGCATCAGCTCTTTTAAAAAAGGGAATCAGATGAGATTACTAGTGATCCCCACCACCGATTGGCTAGGACATCCAGTCCCCAATCGATTGAATTTCATATTCGATAGACTAGCCGATAGGCATGAGATCGATGTTTGTCACTTTCGCATTTTTCCTGAAAAATTGATGGATACAAAGTGTGATCTGATACAAATGGACCCTTCTTCAAAGCACTCGGTTAAGCGATATTACATCCGGGGTATCTACCGACATCTAAAACAAATCAGAGATATAGCTCCCAATTACGACGCAGTTGTAGCTTCAAACCTATTACCCACCTTTGGAGCATCGCTTCAGGAAACTCCATTGATAATCGATTACCTCGATCTTTTTCCACAAAGTGCCGCTGCTTATTTTTCACCCCCCCTCGACACCCTGGTACAAAGTATAACTTCCTTGATAGATTCATGCAATCTTCATAGTAGCAGTGGTATAATAACAACTTCTAACCGATTTAAAAATCACCTACTTAAAAAATATGATAAGCCTGTATATGTTGTACCAAACGGTGTTAACACATGGCTGTTGAAGCCCACGATATCAGTTGATGAACCGATACTAGGCTCACCTGTTATAGGTTATGTTGGTTCCCTGGAGAACTGGATCGATCTGGAATGGGTCATACGCAATTTCTCACATGTGACCGATTTGTATCCCAATGCATCACTCTTGATAGTGGGCCCAGGATTACATACCACTTATGGAGAAAAGATAAGAAAGATGTCTGTAAGTGATAATATACATTTCACAGGTAGGATACCATACGTAAAGCTTTCCCAATATATTTCCGCAATGGACGTGGGACTGAATCCCAGAAAGCCGTTGATGATGAATAGACTGACCGTGGGGAGTAAGGTATTGAATTATCTGGCTTGTGGTGTTCCTGTTTTAAGTACTAACATGCCGGAAGTAGAAAACCTATTTGGGCCGGAAGATGGATTATTTACTTACCGCGATATCGATGAATTCTTAAGCGCTCTTCCTAAAGCTCTGAACACATCTGTAGACCCCGGGGTAGTGAAGGATTTTGATTGGGATAGGATAGCTGAGTTATACGAAGATGCTCTCATAGATATACTCGGTAAGTGAAAGCTCCAAATATTTTTATACCTGGGCAGACTAAATGAATGTGATGGATACCTTTGCGCACATAACTATCCCTTTACTGATCCTATTGGCACTGAGGATCAATACCAGAAAAGCTCTTCTGATGCTGCCACTTGCCGTGATCCCTGACCTGGATCTCTTCTTTCGGCAACATCGCTTATTATTTCATAACGTTTTCTTCATCATCGTGATACCACTGATCGTAGTTATTTACATGCACAAGTACAAACCTAAGTACTACGATTATGCCTGGATCGGCCTGTTTTACCTAGCCTCTCATTTGATCTTAGATCTAAGTGAGGGTATAGCACTATTTTATCCATTAACAACCGATTTCTATCAGATCACTGCAAATCTCTATGTTAATTTCTGGGGTCCCATCCCATTCCCTTGGTTGGAATCTTCATTCGATGTGATCGCCGCTGAATCGACAGTGGCCATAGGAGAGCAACTCGGGCCTTCAGAAGCGGTACAAAGATATCCCAGCATGTCGGACACATCAAGCGGTCTATTGATAACACTACTGTTGGCTGCGATGATGTATTTTGAAAAGAGCCGGGTATTCATCTCAGAAGTGCGTAAATTGATAGAAGACATATTCCACTATTTTAAAGACTTACTTTTAAACTTGATAAAATAAAAAGAAAATAAGGGGGTTTTTAAAGGTCGGCGAAGAAATCGTCGTCTGATTCCTCTTCCTCTGCTCCTAGAGGTTCACCGCATTCTGGGCATTCATCTTCAGATGCCTCTACGGTTGCGGCACAGATGGGACATTCGATGGTTTCACCGATAAGTTCTTCTTCCTCTTCTTCTAACTCCTCTTCATCCATCGGTTCGAGTTCTTCACCGCATTCTGGACATTCGTCTGAGGATATGGGTATAACTGCACCACAAGTTGGGCAGATACCTTCATCAAATTCGTCCATCTCGGCTTCCTCTTCCTCTTCTTCGAATGCCTCAATTTCAGTGACTGGTTTTTTCTTGCCTAGTGACATGATGCCACCGACTCCAGCTATCACAACTCCGGTTATCAAACCGATAAAGAAGTGGAATGATAGATAGGGATCACCAGTGTATATTTCATCTATTCCCACAGGATATTCACCAACTACAGGAAGTTCACCTGGTCCGGCTATTTTTAAAAATAAGACCCCAAGTATAACTATTACACCGAGTGCCATTACCATCATGCCTAAGTTGGAACCACTTCTCTCTTCCTCTTCGAACTCTTCATCAAGGACATCATCGTCTTCGAACTCTTCATCAAGGATATCCTCGTCTTCGAATTCTTCATCAAGGACATCATCGTCTTCGAACTCTTCATCAAAGATATCATCTTCGTATTCTTCATCATCTTTTGCGCACACTTTTAGCCCTCCATTTGGGACATATCTTGAATATGTCATTTGATTACAGGTATATAAATATGTTGGAAAGTCATTCTTCTAAGTTCGTTACTGTATCTCCGCCTGGTATCATGCATAAAAATATCGCTTCTTCGGTACTCAAATTTACGTACTTGTGTTTGACCCCTGCAGGTATAAATACAGAGTCACCGGCTTCGACATCATATTCATCGGAACTCATGAATAATTTTACCTTCCCTTTTATATAGTATTGTACATGTTCGGTATCTGGATGGCTGTGGAGTGTCATATCCGCCCCTGGTTCCATGGTAAATTTACGCAGATATATCCTATCTGAACCATCTTTATCAGAGATCAGCCATTGGATCTTGATCCCCTTGGCATCGGGGACTTCCTCCTTAACTACATCGTCACTATTCTTAACTGTACCTTCAACATTCATAGTCATCGTAACTCTAATGGGAAACTCGTATATAAAACAGACGAAATCGTTTGTCATAGAGCGATAGATATATTAGTCAATAACACTTGTATTTTCTCATGAAAGCTTACAAAGAACTTCTTGATATATCTTCAGAGTTGCGTGATCTTGAACGGACATTATCTTTACTTGCATGGGATGAACGTACTTATATGCCACGAGGGTCTGTGAAAGGCCGTTCAGAGATGAGAGCTACGCTTTACAAGATACATCACAAACTATTGACCTCTGACCGCTTAAAACGATGTATAGACGAGTTGAACAAACCCTCTAACTTTGACCAGCTAGATCAAATTCAAAAAGCATCATTGAGGGAGATGACCCGTGATTTTGAGAGGACTTACAACGTTCCAGACGAACTGATACAGCGTATTGCAAAGGCATCTTCTGAAGGCCAATCCATCTGGGAATCTGCAAGAAGTCAGTCTGATTTTGACATGTTTTTACCTTATCTTAAAAAGAACATAGAACTGCGAAAGGAATTCGCCAGCTACATAGACTACGAGAACGAACCCTACGATGCTTTACTGGACCAGTTCGATCCCGGCTCAACCGCCAAGTGGGTTGAGAAGGTGTTCGCCCCTATGAAAAAGAAATTATCCCGGATAGTAGATGACATAGCCTCTTTAGATCATGTTCCGGGTGAAGGTATATTCAAGGGAAAACAATTCCCGGTCAACACCCAGATATCCCTCTGTAAAAGGTTGGCCGAGGACATAGGCTTTGATTTCAACAGAGGTCGTCTTGATGACACCGTTCATCCATTCACCGTAGGTATGGATTACGATGTAAGGATCACCAACAGGTACGATCCTGGAAACCTCTCTTCACTTTACAGCCTACTACACGAAGCAGGTCACGGTATGTACGAACAAAACATAGACCCAGATTTGTTTGGAACGCCTATCGGAAAGTATGTCTCAATGGGATTCCACGAATCTCAATCACGGACCTGGGAGAACTTTGTTGGTAGGAGCAGGGCATTCATGGAGTATCTATATCCTATCCTTACCGATGAATTCACATCATTACGAGATAGTTCTGAAGAAGATCTATACGGCGCTTTGAACCGTGTCGAACCCTCCTTGATAAGGGTGGAAGCTGATGAAGTCACTTACAATCTGCATATCGCTTTACGATACGATATCGAACTTGGATTATTTAGGGACGAGATCGAACCAGAAGAGACCGAAGTGGTATGGCAAAATAAGATGGAACAGTACCTTGGCATCGTACCATCTACCGCTGCAGAAGGGGTACTACAGGACGTTCACTGGTCCGCAGCACAGTTCGGTTACTTCCCCAGTTACGCATTAGGTAACCTATACGGAGCACAGATATTCGATACGGTTCGAAGGGAGATACCTTCCCTGGACGGCTTGATGTCTCATGGGGATTTCGAAAAACTGCGAAACTGGTTAGTGAACAACATATACATCCAAGGAAGAAAACACCTTGCACCGGATATGTTAAAGATGCTCACAGGCGAGGATGTCAACGAGAACTACTTGATAGATTATATCAAAAAGAAATATTCGGGGATATATGGAGTATCACTTTAGATCAGCGGATGCGTTATCGAAACGGATCACGTTAATATAAGAGATGATAAAAGAGCCACTGGTGGGAGTCGAACCCACGACCTATTCCTTACCAAGGAATCGCTATGCCTCTAAGCCACAGTGGCTGTACGTTGATCCTAGTCTATCGTGACTCACTATTAATCTTTTTCGTTCTTTAAAGCGTCGTATTTCCAGCGTTTCTTTACCTCAGCCACCTTCTTTTCATAGATCTCCTCGGCCAGATCTCCCTCTGCAAGTTTCATATCGAGATGCTCAAGCTGGATCTCGGCCCTTGATATCATGGTTTCTTTGTACCTACCCCCGATCTTATCCAATGTATTCACAAGTTGACTGCATTGTTTGGTCAACTCGTATATGATCTTAGGCCTTCCGTCTGGGGGGAATATGGCATTTCGTTCTACCAAACCCCAATCATGAAGCTCCAAAAGGTGTTTATCTACCCCCTGCCGGGTCATCTCCAACTTTTTCGCCAGGTCCTCAGGATGATCGTATCCCTTGCTCATAAGATCGATGATCATACACCTGGTTGGAGACGAGAATAAACTCAGCATATCTTCGGTGAATTTTTTCATCATCTAGGGAATCTATCGTCCTCTATATCAACTTTTTCAACCTTGAAGTTGAAGTTATCTACTATACAATTGCATTTATCCAATATTATCTTTAAAATACATATAAATACTAGGCATACTTTATCTATAACAAGAACAAAAATAGAGGTGTATAAAAATGGAAGATAAGATCCTAAGGAAACTCGAAGAAAGGCTCGCAAACGGTGAGATCTCAGAAGATACTTACAAGAAGATCAAAGCGAGGCACGAAAAGCAGGAAAAGATGACTCAAGAAGAATTCGACGATGAAGAAGATGAGATGGATTCAGAAGAGATACCTGTGGACGTAGGGGGTAAAACTAAAAGAGTATCTTTGTCTGGGGCATCCAAATCATCCGATGTGAATTGTGAGTACTTCAGCTCTTCTGGAGCGTCTAAAATAGAGGGATACCTAAAAGCAGACGAAGCAAAGATATCCGGTGCAACGAAGATCGAAGGAGATGCAAATGTGGGGGAACTCAGCTCAAGCGGCAGTTTCAAAGTAGTGGGTACTACCGAAGCAAAGAAGATGTCTCTTTCCGGAGCAAGTAAGTTCGAAGGTAAAGTTAAAGCAGAGCATATCAAATCCATGGGCTCCTCCAAGTTCGAAGCGGATATCGAAGTTGACGAATTCTCATCTTCTGGTGCTTTGAAGATCATGAGAGATATTAACGCCAAAACATTCACCGCTACTGGGGCCTTCAGGATAGAAGGAACATTGAAAGCACACGAGGTGATGCTTAAACCAGGTGGAGATTGTTATGTTAAACACATCAAAGGCGGAGATATTCTAGTTGAAAGCAGCGGAGGAAGCGGCCTTTTTTCCATGTTCAAAAAAGGTAAACTAGAAGCAGAAAAGATCACAGGTGACAATATCTACCTTGAGAATACCATGGCAAAAACGGTGGAGGGTAAAGACGTCAAGATAGGTCCGGGATGTAAAGTGGGTACCGTACGTGGAAAAAATGTGAAAGTACACGAATCCGCCAGCGTGGATAACAAGGAAAATCTATAGCCCTCTTGTACGTTCGTACCACTTTCGAACCTCGTAGTCCGAAACCCTTTTCCTTTTCCTTTTTTCTTTGTATATAAGATTGTGTTCGTAGGCCCATTCTTTGACCGTTTTCATATACTTTTTATCTCCTTCGAACTCTCGGATCGAAAGTATACCTGAACTGGTTTTTCCCTTGAAAGCTGCCACCATCTGTGTACCGTGGAATACAACAAAACACGAACTGAGACCAAAACGCTCTTTTATCTCGTTCCTCAGATAGATATTCAAACGGTCTTTTGGACTTATGACGAATTTATTCCCTAGGGTAATCTTCCCTACCTTATCTACACCGTCTGAGAGCATCCAGTGCATGGACTCGTTCCCTTCTTCTATGAACCCTTTAACAAGATAACCATCCTCAACAAGATCGGATAAGGAATCCCTTATCTCACCCATACCCACGTCAGAACCGATGTACGAAGATAGTCGTTCAGCGGTAAAGTATCCAAAGGACTGCATGCACCATAAAATAACTTTATCCAGTGCCATAGTTCTACCCATATCTGTATCCGGTACCTTAACGTAATTCCCGTCGTGATCCTTGGCAACAACGGAACCTTGGTACATGGCATCAAGTGATTTCTTGGTCCTAACTTTACTGTATGGTGACCTAACGAATACGTGTCTTTTAGATACAGGTCCTTCCCTTTCTATTATCTCCAACACTTCTTCCATAACATGGTCGATAGCCATCGATTTTGCGGCACCATATACCGATATATCTTTTAAAGTACAGTAGGTAACGTATGGGGGTATCACCTTCGCCTGCATAACTTCGCCCCTACGGTGCATCCATTTGATATTGGAACGACCAGATATCCTTTCGGTGATCTCCTCGTCCGATCTAGCACCTTTTAATTCTCTGATCGCCTCATGTGCTCCGTCCATGGGGTTACCTGCAAGATGCTGTCTGTACATCAGATAGGATAGTAGATCTTCTTCTTCAAAAACATCTGAGATAACGTTACCCTTGACCAACATCCCCTGGATCATCCGGTAACCGTTATCTATGAAGATATCTAACAATTCCTGCTCAAGTTCGCCAACATCAATATTGTTGAAGTAGCGGACCCTCAAAACATCAAAACCCCGGATGTTGTAATATCTCATCATGTTGTCTATCTCTTTGAGTAATTCACCAAGCAGTGACTCGTCTTCCAGGTCGATGTGCCTGAATTCGACACAACCGCTCATCTCCCATATCTCGAGTCCACCTATGACCTTTCCACCCTTTATAACCGGATATATCCAGTCATCTCCGTATCTGCCATAGATCTCAGCCCAAAGTGGTCCAGCGTAATGATCGTTTTTAGATAAGATCCTCAACCTCTGCAGTTCCCCAGGATCGGCTTCCCTCAATGAATTCAACTCATCAGGGTAAATATAAAGCTCCCTTTTAGAGGGACCCACACGTACCCTTATAGCCTCACCATCCCTGACCATTTGTGAAAGTACTGATTCCACCTCTCTTCGAAAAAAGCCGGTCATGTAACGCAGGTCCGATATGCCTGTAGGTCCGTGTGATCTAAGTAAACGTTTCACCAATTTTTTACGAGCCTCGTTACACGGTAACGGCTTAACATCAACGTACTGGTAAACGTTCTTTGTAGACCATCCTTCTTCACCGGTGAACTCCCGGATCACGTACAGGTTGGAATCGAGCTTCTTGACCACTTCCTTTACCCTTGAAGTGCTGAGATCTGAAAGCCTCTTTAATTCCCTCAGCGAGTTGGCCTTCCCTTCTTTGATAAATTCCAGTACCTCTTCTTCATCTTGGTTCAATTCTTCGGTTCGATACGCTCCGACCAGCATGGGTACGTCATCTTTAAGAACGTACCGTACCCGTCCCCTAAGAAAACGGCCCTCCTTGATATCTTCCCCCTCACGCATACTTTCCCAAGATCCCATATCAAAATCCTCCACCCGCATGTGAACTTCGTATGGACTGCTGGCTTCTACAAAGAATTGGAAGTATTCTTTTATTGATCCGAACTGATGGAACATCTTTTCTGCACGATAAGATAGTATCTTCTCTTCTGACACGTGCTCTTTTCCAGGGAATTTAAGATCGTGATAATCCTCATAGAGCATGTACTGAGTACCTTCGCCTATGACGAGTTTACCGGAAACCAGTCTACCCGCCTCAACCAGATTATTAAGAGCTATCATCACCCGGTCTTCGGGCATGGCTAGAGCGAAGGCTATCTCTTCCATCTCTCTGGGTGCATCGTACTCTAAGAAGTCCAATATGTAGCTTTCAACCTTCTCCATGTCGATATCATACATGGGCAAGAGGCCGTACCTGAAGTTATCCTCTTCGTCCATGCCCCTTCTATTGATCAGTCTTCTTCTTTCGAGATCTCTCAACAAGTTGGAAACGTCACGGAGTTTTAGTTCGGTTTCATGATAAACCTCTCGTGAACTTTTATATCCGTCGTTTAACGCATTCATCACTGGTGCCGCACCGTAGGGAGGTTCCCCTTGGTCCATGCACATAAGATGGTCTTTCAACCTATCGGAACTAACCCAACGATGTGTATCTCCCATCCAGATCGATTGAATATCTTTATCTCTCAGTAATTCTTTACCCCATCTGCGTACTTCTTCGTGGGTTTTTTCAGTATAGAGATAAACGTTCTTACCTCTCTCGTTGAATACATGTATGGGCCCCAGTTCTCGGATCACCTCTAACATCCCTTCTTTATCTTGGAAAGAGGGTATCTTAGAGAAGAAATGATCGTCAACGGTTTTCCTTTCAAATTGAAAGCTTTCTATCTCATCTTGTGGTATTACCTTTTCAAGCACCTTTTGATGGAACTGTCGGAGCAAACTGCTGCGGTCGTCCATCATAACAACATCGGATATACCGATCATAACAACGTTATGGGCGAAGGGAGACGGTATGTCTGAATAGTGTGATATCACCATATCCATTTCACCATCCTTCAACTGGCTGAGTACCTCACGAGCGTTCTTAAGGTCAAGTACCTGATAAAGTATCTCGTTGTATGTCTCTTTAGTTATGGGGAACTCATCATACTCGTGAAGTGTTTCCAGTATCTTGTCCGCTCGGCGTTTTTGCTTTGCTACGGAAATATCTTTACCTTTATAGTTTCGAAGTACCATGAAGGCCCTGCCGGCACAGTGTCTGAATCTTTGTTTGAATAGTTCTGTGTTCCTGACCCCTCTTTTGAGGATGCCCTCTATATTATCTTCCCTGACCAGATCTTTGATATCCTCCAACCTCACCTTTTTCTTGGTGGTCACCATGAAGCAGTCGTCAGTCACCGATACACGGGTGCTGCAGTGATACTTTCGTGAGATCGCGTATGCGTAGGCCCGGGACAAAGCGTCGTTCACCCTACGACCGAAGCAAGCGTGGAATATGATGTTGTATCTCCCTTTCTCATCCACGTAACCCTCTATCACCATCCTCTTATCGGTTGGAAGCACGTTTCCGAAGGCCATCTGTTCTTTGAAGTAGCTCACTATGGTCTGGGCTGAACCTCCATCGATATGATACTCCTTCATCAACCATGGTATAACATCCTTGTCTTTCTCTATACGACTGTAAGATTCCCGCCTAAACTCGCCTATGGCCATGGATAGGTCGAAACTTCGCGGCAGCATCTCTCCCGTCCAGCTAGGTACGGTTGGTTTTTTACCCACAGCGTCCTTAACGAATACTCTGGTACCCTTGGTATGTATGAATTCGTAGGACTTACCCCCGAGGATGAACACATCTCCCATGGTCAATCTTTCAACAAACTTTTCTGATAGTTTACCCAAGGGTACTCCCCTATCCGAGTAAACTCTAAAGCTCGAGTCCGAGGGTATGGTCCCGACGTTGAGGTAATATATCATCTGTATACCACCTTTCTTCCCCATCACCCCCTCTTCTTTGTTGTACCATATCTTGGAGTAAACGTTCTTGAATGTAGAACCGCTCAGATATTCCAGCGTACGGTCGAAATCCTCTCTTGTAAGCTCCTTGTAACAGTAGGCTCTTTTTATAAGTTGGAATGCCTCCTCTACATCCCACCTTTTTTCTATGCTCATCCCCACCAGTGATTGAGCAAGAACATCCAAGTTATCTTGTGGGATATTGACCCTGTCGATCTCGTGCTTATAGGCTTGCCTGGTGAGCACCGAACATTCGACCAGATCGTCCTTCTCAAAAACTATCATGCGTCCTTTCGATGTTTGACCGACGCCGTGACCTGCCCTGCCCACTCGCTGAAGCCCTTTTGCCACCGACTTTGGAGAACCTACCTGTATCACAAGGTCGATAAAGCCAACGTCTATGCCCAGCTCTAAGGACGTAGAGGATACCGCAGCATCTAGTTCTCCATCCTTAAGATCATCTTCTACAGTTATCCGCGTTTCCTTGGATAAGCTTCCATGGTGTGCGGCGATGTCTTTGATCTCCCTCTCCTGAAGCTTAAAAGACACGTTCTCCGCACCACTCCTAGTGTTGGTGAATATCAGTGTCGTGCGGTGCTCTTCGACCATGTCTTTCAACAGATCGTACATCCTGGCATTCACCACTTCGTAGGGCAGCACGGTCATATCATCCACCGGTGACAAAACACCAAGGTCCATGCGTTTTTCCGTTATCACCTCGATTATGTTTACATCTCTTGGTTCCCCGTTCTCGTAACCCCCTAGGAATTTCGCTATCTCTGTGATGGGAGCCTGGGTAGCTGAGAGCCCGATACGGGTCATATTATTTTTAACCAGCTCTTCCAATCTTTCCACGTTCAGTGATAAGAAGGACCCACGTTTCGAGGAGCATATATCATGTATCTCGTCCATTATGAAGTATTGGACACCGTCGAAACTCTCTCTGAACTTAGGAGAAGAGAGCACCAGTGCAAGAGATTCCGGGGTAGTGATCAGTATATGAGGTGGTTTCTTTACCATCTTACGCCTTTCTGATTGTGGAGTATCTCCGGACCTGATAGCGGTGGTGATCTCCGGTACTTTAATCCCCCTTTCTTCAGCTAACTCCCTTATCTCCTCCAGCGGCTTTTCCAAGTTCTTGTGAATATCGTTTGCAAGTGCCTTTAAAGGGGATACGTATACGCAGTATATCCTATCCTCCAACTCCCCTTTTTTGTCAAGTTTGAACAACTCGTTTATTATGGACAAAAAGGCGGTAAGAGTTTTACCGGTCCCAGTCGGAGATGAAACCAACACGTTCTTTCTTTCATGTATAAGTGGAATCGCGAATCCTTGTGGCTCGGTAAGATAATCGAACTTATCGTCGAACCATCGGGCGATTAGTGGTTCCATAAGGGATAGAACCTTGTCTTTCTCCTTCCTTTCCGATGCACGTATAATCATCTATATTTTCCTCATCGGTACATAGAATATCACCCTACGTAGAAGCGGTTAATGAATATTTCCCTTTGATAGTAAATATCTCAACCGTAGAAATCTTCAAATATCCCCCTCCGATATAGCCGCCTAAGGTGTATCAGATGGAAATCGAAATATCAAAATTACGTTTTGGTTCGGAATTGTTGAAAAAGGGCTTCGCTAGTATGCAGAAGGGCGGAGTTATCATGGATGTTACCAACGCTGATGAAGCCGCTATCGCAGAGGATGCAGGCGCAGTAGCAGTGATGGCCTTGGAAAGAGTACCAGCAGATATCCGTGAAGCTGGAGGCGTCGCCCGGATGGCTGATCCTAAGAAGGTCAGGGAGATTTTAGACTCGGTGGATATACCGGTCATGGCAAAGTGCAGAATCGGTCATTTTGTGGAGGCACAGGTATTGGAGAGTCTGGGCGTTGATATGGTGGACGAATCCGAAGTTCTCACGCCGGCCGATCCATTTTATCATGTAGACAAGTCATTATTCGATGTACCATTCGTTTGCGGGTGCAGAAATCTGGGAGAGGCTTTGAGAAGGATAGATGAAGGTGCAGCTATGATGCGTACAAAGGGGGAAGCAGGTACCGGTAATATAGTGGAGGCGGTCAGACATCAACGTACCGTTCAAGGAGCGATCCACGAGTTAAGGAAGAAGGATAAACACGAACTAAGAGATGCTGCCAAACTCTACGGAGTTCCATTGGAACTCGTTCAGGAAGTCGCCGATATGCAGCGTCTACCGGTGGTCAACTTCGCAGCCGGTGGTATAGCGACTCCAGCCGATGCGGCTCTTATGATGCAGATGGGAAGCGACGGTGTATTCGTAGGTAGCGGTATATTCAAATCGGAAAATCCACCTATGATGGCTGAAGCTATAGTGAAATCAGTTATGCACTATGATGATCCCGAAACACTTGCAGATATATCCGACGGACTGGGCGATGCTATGCCCGGTAAGAACATAGACGATATACCGGAATCTGAGAGACTGCAGGAAAGAGGATGGTAAACCAACTTATAGGTTAGATCTGCTCCAACCACCGTCCACAGGTATCGCTACGCCTGTTACATAGGAAGAACGCTTAGAGCACAGGAAGGCGACAACCTCCCCGAGTTCCTCAGGCTTTCCTATCCTTTCTAGTGGGATATCTTTGGACAGCTTATTCACACCTTCTTGGTAATCGCTGATATCTCCCCTTTCTATGGACTGATTTATGAGCCCCTCCACACGCTCGGTCTCGGTGTATCCCGGAAGAACGGCGTTTACACGTATTTCTGGAGCTAGCTCTCGTGATAACGTTTTCATGAGTCCTAAAACTCCCATCCTGACTGAGTTTGAAAGTACCAGATCGTCTATGGATTCTTTAACGGAAATAGAAGTGATATTGACGATGGTTCCACCGTTCTCTTTAAGGTGTTCCTCCGCCTCTTGGGTCAAACGAACAACGCTCATCAGTAAAGACTCAAAGGCCTTGTGCCATTCCTCACCCAGTGTTTCCATGAATTTTTTACTCGGTGGGCCCCCTACGCAGGTGACCAAGTGGTCGATAGTTCCGAATTCTTCGACTGTGCGATTGACGAGATGAACAACATCTTTCTCAATGCTGACATCTGCCTTGATGCCGATCACTTTTCCCGTAGCCGTTTTTTTAAGGTCGCTGACCGCTCTTTTGAGCTTCTCAGTATTCCTACCGTTTAAAACCACGTTCACCCCTTCTTCAGCCAGGGCTTTAGCAGATGCGTAACCGAGTCCACCACTGGATCCCGTGATCAAAGCCGTGTTTCCTTTTATATCCAAGTCCATATCATCACCATTATTTCAACCCTATCTTTCTGAAATTACTTTAATTTTACTATACTATGATATTTTATCAAAAGTTAAAAGTATCACCACTTCCATTGTCGACTAGGTGAGAAAAATATGGTCCCTCCAAGTTACGAAATAATAAAGAATAGAGATATACCCGAGGTAAATGTACTAGTAGCCGGTTTTCCGGGGATCGGTTTGATAGGTGGTATAGCTTCTGAACAATTGATCAATACTTTGGACTTAGAACAGGTGGCTTCTATCAACTGCGATGAGTTCCCACCGACCGCGGTCATATTCGATGGAGTACCAAGAAGACCGGTAAGGTTCTTTGCAGGCAGCGGGTTCCTGCTGGTCAAATCCGATATGGTGATCCCCCCTCATCTCGCTAACAGTTTGGCTAAAGAACTGATCGATTGGAGTACTGATAATGATATCGAAGAGGTCATCATCTTCGACGGTATCCCGGAATCACAAGAATCCGACGAGAAAAATCATATCTGGGGTGTCATAAGTACTCATTCAGCCGCAAGCCATGCAGAAAAGTTAGATATCGACGTGATCAAAAGGGGAGCGATCTCCGAGATATCGAGCTCACTGCTGCTGTATGCACATGAAAATAAGATCGAGGCGGTCGCCATGCTGGCTGAGGGCTCTTCTAAGATGCCGGATCCAAGGGGGGCTGCTGCTTTACTAGATAAATTCGCAGATTATATGGAAATAGATGTGGATACCTCCGCACTTTTGGAGAGTGCCGAAGAGTTAGAACAAGAGTACGCAAAGTTGGTCGAACAGACCAAACAGGCACAGAACGATATGGACAAACGGAGTGCACAGCCGCCACTTTACGGATGAAATGATAGGAACACATCCCAGGAATTACTCGATGCCATCAACTTAGAGTATATTCCAACAATTGTTTCATGGCCTTACCACGATGGCTCAGTTCGTTCTTTTGGTCAGTTTTCATCTCTGCGAAGGTGATATCGTAACCAGATGGTACGAAGATCGGATCATATCCAAAACCGTGTTCTCCTCTTATTTCGTGGGATATACTTCCTTTACATACTCCTTTGAATATCTTCTTATCTTCTTCTAATAACCCGATCATGCACTCAAACCGGGCCCCTCGGTCTTTTTCTCCTTCCAACAATTTCAATATCCCACCACACCCCAACGTTCTCATCACGTAGGCGGAATATACTCCTGGAAAATCGTTCAAAGCATCGATGAACAAGCCACTGTCGTCTATTATCAATGGGGCATGATCCACCAAGTCGTCTAATGCGTGTACTACAACATCCTTTAACCGATCCGTCTGTATCTCATGATAATGTACTTTTTTCATGGAAACAGAGAAAGAATCAGCCAACATATCTTTGTATTCTTCGTACTTACCTTGATTGGATGTGATCACGTTCAGTTTTTTCATAGATATCTTCCTCTGGCTTCTATATCCTTCGTGCGTTGGATAACTTTCGTTCCTTCCGGATAGGTCTGAAGATACCCTTCCAGTACCCTTCTGTACCTTTTTAAAGGCTCCTCGTGTACACTCACCAACGCTTCTTTCAAAAGATGTAGATCTACACCTTTCTCTTCTAAGCTAGCGTCGAAATCCCCTAGGCTGAAGTCTATAAAGCAATGTTGTTGTTTTTCTTCCGAATATAGTATGTTAGATGTGGTAAGATCCCCGTGAGAGATATCCGCTCTGTGAAGATATCCCAGGTACATGCCGATCTTCTTCAAATTTACGTCTATCCCCTCTTCTATACTGTCCATAACCCTTTTTCCTTCGAACCATTGGATCACTATCGTTTGTTTTTCAGGTATGACATCATATATGATAGGTGTGGGTACTCCCGCCTTTCGAGCTTCGCGTATCAAACGAGATTCCTTCTTCGTTCTACTCTGTCGTAGGCTGTCGTCTAGTTTTGGATGTCTATATCCTTTGACCACCCTCCTTTTAATCACCAACTGCCGGTCATTCCATTCCCCAAACCAGATCTGGGCTTCGGCACCGGTGGCCAGGAGTTGCTTTTGGATCAAGCCGTCCATGGATATCTTAAAAAGCAACTCAAATAATAATCTTTTCACAAAAATGGCCAAAATATATATTCAACCCAAGAAATTGCCGGAGAAAGAGGTATTACGATGGACAGAGTAAACAGAACTAACGACGAGATAAGAAACACCAAGATAACAAAGAATTTTCTCGAGAATCCACCGGGTTCCGTGCTTATAGAAACCGGTAAGACCAAGGTCATCTGTACGGTGATGTGTGAGGATAGTGTTCCACCGTGGTTTGATGATGAGGCTGAAAAGGGATGGCTTACAGCTAGGTATGGTATGCTTCCCGGTAGTGGTGATTCAAGGATACGCCGGGAAACCCGTGGTGTTAGGGGAAGAACTAAAGAGATTCAAAGGTTGATAGGTCGGTCACTAAGAGCCGCTTTGGATCTAGAAGTACTAGGACCAAGGACTCTTTGGATCGATTGTGACGTTATCCAGGCGGATGGGGGTACGAGGACCGCTTCCATCACCGGGGCATGGGTGGCTCTTTACATAGCTTGTCAGCGTCTGCTCGAGAAAGGCGATGTAAGCGATTCACCCGTTGTAAGGCAGGTAGCGGCTACAAGCGTCGGCCTGATAGATGGTGAAACATTCCTAGATATCTGCTTCGAGGAGGATTCAGGGGCCGATGTTGATATGAACGTAGCTATGGACTCAGATGGCAATTTTATCGAGATCCAGAGTACAGGTGAAGAGGCAGTATTTACAAGGGATCAGCATGAAAAGATGTTGGATCTCGCAACAAAAGGTATCCAAGAACTGTTCGATGTACAAAAGGAAAGTCTAGAGATGTGATATTGGGGAACATTAATATATCTTCAATCCTTTTTACCTGATGTATGCAGATAAGTTTAGGGTTGATATTGATAATATTGGGTATAGTCCTCTTTATAATCGAGGCAACAGAACCGGGTTTTTTCATAGCTATACCTGCCGGTGTTTTGTTAGTACTGGGTTTGATATCGGTCATATATCCTAATTTATTACTGAGTTGGCTGACTCCCGTCATTGTTGCAGCAGTTGTGATACCCCTGATGATGTTATCGATGAAGTTTTACCAGAAGATTTCTCCTCCCACCAAACCTACGACCACCATGGGCTCATCTCTTATAGGTGAAGTAGGTAAGGTAATGGTAGCCGTAGTTCCCGATGAGATATCAGGAAAAGTAAAAATTAAAAATCAAATTTGGAGTGCAACTTCCGAACATAAGATACCGGAGGGAACTAAAGTGATGGTCACCAGGAGTGAAGGTGTAGTTGTCTGGGTAAAAGAAATAAAGGAGAGTGAAGAAATATGATAGGATGGATAATACTGCTTGTAGTAGGAATAATCCTGCTGACCGTAGTCGCAGGAAGGACAGCCTTTTGGATCATACAACCTTACGAACAGGGTATATATATCAAGCTGGGTAATTTTCAAGGAGTTCTTAACCCCGGTGTAAACATAGTTTACCCCTTCGTATCCCAGGTCATCAAATTGGATCTTAGAACACAGGTCCTTGACGTACCTAGGCAGGAAGTGATCACAAAGGATAACTCACCGACCAATGTTGATGCCATAATATATATCAAAGTCATCGATGTAAAAAAGGCTTACTTCGAGGTCACCAATCACAAGGCGGCTACAATCAACTTGGCCCAGACCACACTTCGTTCTGTTATAGGCGATATGGAGCTCGATGAAATACTTTATAACAGGGAGCGTATAAACACACATCTTAGGCAGGTACTCGATGAAGCTACCGATGCATGGGGTGTAAGAGTAGAATCTGTAGAGATACGTGAGGTAGATCCCGTGGGCACGGTAAAACAGGCCATGGAAGAGCAAACCGCTGCAGAAAGACAGCGAAGGGCAGCCATATTGAAAGCCGACGGTCAAAAAAGGTCAGCCATATTGAAAGCCGAAGGTAACAGACGATCGAGGATCCTGAACGCCGAAGGTATAAGGCAAAGTAAGATACTCGAAGCCGAGGGTACACGTACAGCTAAGATATTAGAAGCTCAAGGTGAATCTCAACGTTTGAGGGTCCTTTCGCTTGGTGCCGGTATGCTGGATGAAAAAGCTCTTACTTATCTATCGTTGGATACACTGCATAGTATGTCGGATGGTCAGGCTACAAAGATCATATTCCCATTTGAGATCTCTCGATTAGTCGAAGGTGCTTCAGAATATTTAGGGGCTTCAAGAAAAGTAGAACCAAAGCAGCCATTTGATATCAAAGATATAGAGGATATCGTTGGTAGGGCTGAAGACGTACTTGGAGAGATCCCAGGTCGAGAACAGATGCGTAAGGAGATCAAACAGATAGAGAAAAGTGCAAAGGATTCCGAATGGGACGACCGAGAAAAAGTTAAGAGAGAGGCTGAAAAAGGTGCCCGGGAAGTATTAGAAGAAGTAAAAGATGAGATGGGCGACTTAAAGATCGGTAAGCCTGAGGAAGAAAAGGAGGAGTGAAGTTCTCAGACGTTAACATTTGCATGGCGAACGAGCCTGTCAAAACTTTAGTGATTTTCAGGTTTTTGAAAATCACAAGGAAAAATGGAAATAAGCTTTAAATAGCCAGACATTATTATCTAACCATGCCTAAAGAATTAAAAAAGCAGATAA
>PWKY01000065.1 GCA_003560595.1 Thermoplasmata archaeon
ATGAATGTTTGCTCTAATAAATCCCTTTATTAGAGAGATCATCTAGTATCAAAATTCATAAGAAAGGTACAGGAAATCCGATAGGTGAATATGAGGTTAGCACCTTTTTACGCCAACCTCAGTTACAATTGTTTGATAATTATGTTTTATGACCATCTATAATTGTGTAGTTTTGATATTATAATATATAATATAAATATATGAGATTATCCTTCGAGGCTCCTCTCTTCGATCATCTTGATGAAGTCGTCTTCATCCAATATCGTCGTACCCAGCTCCTTCGCTTTATCTAACTTTGAGCCTGGATTCCCCCCGACTAAGATATAATCAGTAGCACCACTCACCGCAGATGTAACCCTTCCTCCGTATCTCTGTATCTCGGCAGCAGCTTCATCCCGAGTATAGTTTTCAAGAGAACCTGTCAGCACGAACTTCTTACCATCCAAGAACTGCTCTACCTCCTCCCTCTCGACTTCCATCTTGACTCCGCTGTTCCTCAAGTCCTCGACAACCTTTCTGTTCTGTTCGTCTTCAAAAAAGGAAACTATACTTTCAGCTATCTTAGGACCGATCTCATCGATCCCTTCCAGTTCCTCTTGACCCGCTTCCATGATCTCGTCTATCGAATCGTAATTGTCGGTGAGCACCTGGGCCACGTGACTACCTACGTATTTGATCCCTAAACCATAAAGCACACGATCCAGACCCATGTCCTTGCTCTCTTCGATCTCTTTCAATAGATTCCTGGTGGACTTATCGCCCATCCTTTCTACGCTGGTCAACTGGATCTTGCCCAATCTGTAAAGGTCTGCTACGCTTTTCACAACTCCTTTCTCAACCAGTTTATCCAGCAGCTTAGGACCCATTCCTTCGATATCCATGGCGCCTCTGCTCCCCCATAACTCAAGCCTCTGCTTGATCTGAGCGGGGCATCGGACATTGATACATCTTCTTGCAACCTCCCCACCTATCTGCTTCGCGTCGCTTCCACACACCGGACAAGCCTTAGGAAAATCGAACTTCTCTTGACTACCATCTCTCTTTTCTTTGATAACCTTGATCACCTGGGGTATGATCTCCCCGGCCTTCTCCACCAGTACTGTATCTCCTTCACGGACATCTTTTCTTTCGATCTCATCTTCATTATGAAGTGATGCTCGGGAAACAGTAGTACCGGATAGTTGAACCGGCTCGAGTATAGCTATAGGGGTCAACTTACCTGTTCTACCCACGTGTATTTCGATCTCATTCAATCTAGTCGTTTTCCTCATGGCGGGATATTTGTAAGCGATAGCCCATCGAGGGTTTTTCGAGGTAGCTCCCAACTTATCCTGGTATCCTAGATCGTTCACCTTCACCACCATCCCGTCGATCTCGTAGTTGAGCTCGTCTTTTTTATCCTCCCAATCATCGATGTATCCTATAACCTCCTCGATATCATTCAGTTTAGCTGTGTTTTCATTAACTTTAAAACCGGCTTTATCCAGCTCCTCCAAAGCTTCCCAGTGGGTCTTGAATCCCTCATCCTCTACATAACTCAGTGTGTAAAGGAATATATCCATAGGTCTTTCAGCCACGATCATAGGATCTTTGTTCCTGACCGTCCCGGCGGCGGCGTTCCTCGGGTTAGCGAATGGTTCCTTACCTTCTTTCTCACGTTCCTCGTTCATTTTGTCGAACTCGCTTCGAGGCATGAATACCTCCCCTCTGACCTCAACGGTATCCAATACAGAATCTTCATTCAATCTCAGTGGTATGGAGTGTATCGTTTTCAGATTAGGCGTTATATCCTCCCCACGCTCTCCATCTCCTCTGGTAGCTCCTCTTACGAATACCCGGTCCTCGTAGTATAATGCAACACCGAGACCGTCTATCTTCGGTTCAACAACATATTCTACCTTATCTACACCCAGTCCCCTTCGCACCCTTCCGTCGAAGTCCTTAAGCTCTTCATGATTGTACGTGTTGTCCAAGCTGAGCATCTTTGACATGTGTTCCACCGTTGAAAACTCGTCGATCTCAAAGGCGGTTATCCGCTGTGTTGGTGAATCAGGAGTGATCAGATCAGGATACTCCTCCTCGATCTTCTCTAACTCCTTAACCAGCATATCGTATTCGTGATCACTTATAACAGGGTCATCGAGCACGTAGTAACGGTGGTCGTGATACCTTATCTCCTCCCTGAGTTCCTGCGCACGCTTTTCAGCCTTCTCTTTGTTTTCCATCAAGACAGCCCCAAATATTTCTTCAACTCATCTATCCCTTTGGTATTCAATACGTTTTCCCTTTCTAACCATGCTCTCCTTGCAACCCCCACACCGTACTTCATAAAATGAAGATGCTGAAGACCGTGGGCATCAGTACCTATAGATATCATGGCTCCTTTATCCATGGCCTCCCTAGCATCGAGTGAATCGAGATCAAGTCGTTGTGGGAATGCGTTTATCTCTAGAGCAACGCCGTGATCTACTGCAGCATCTATCACCTGTGTCAAATTCAACTCATAAGGCTCCCGCTCACCGATCTTTTTACCTGTGGGATGAGCGAATATGTCAACCAGACCTGTACTGAAGGCATCGGTTATACGCTTGGTTTGCACCTCCGAGCTCAAGTTGAAGTTGGAGTGGACCGCAGCCAACACAACGTCAAGGGACTCTATGGTTTCCTCCTGTAAGTCCAGTGAACCGTCTTTTAGTATATCCACCTCCATCCCCGAGAGTATATCGATGTCCAGTTCTTCGTTTGCCTTAAATATCTCTTCCTGCCTTGAAACCACCTTTTTCTCGTTCAAACCTCCAGCTACGCTTAGACTTTGTGTATGGTCGGTGATCGCCACGTATTCGTATCCTATGTCTTGTGCCTCTTCCGCCATCTCAGTGATAGTATTCTGTCCATCGCTCCAGTTGGAGTGCATCTGTAGATCTCCTTTTATATCATCTAAGGTGACCAGTACAGGTAATCTATCCTCTATCGAAGCCGGTATCTCACCTCGATCTTCCCTCATCTCCGGAGGTATCCATTTCATACCTAGTGACTCGTATATATCCTCCTCATACTCACCTGCGATGGCTTTATCATCATCAAATAAGCCATACTCGTTCAGCTTGTAACCCTTATCTATGGCGATCTGCCTGAGTTTTACATTATGTTCCTTAGAACCTGTGAAGTACTGCAGTGCAGCACCAAAACTATCCCTATCAACGATCCTTAGATCGGCCTGGATACCGTTCTCAAAAAGGATGCTGGTCTTTGTTTCTCCACTCACGATGACCTCTTCGATATCTTGATGGGATACGAAGGCTTTTGTGAGCTCGTCTGTATCACCGACAGTGAGGATATCTATATCGCCTATGGTTTCTCTCCATCTTCTCAGACTCCCAGCCTTCTCTATACGGTCGGCCACAGGCTTTAATATCTCGATCAGTTCGTCTGCAAGAGGTACTATTTCATTCATCAGATGTCTACCGGACACTTTATCCAGCATCTCGATGCCTTTCAGTATCTTCTCCTCTGTTTTAGCACCGAACCCATCAAGCTTCCTTATCCTCTTTTCCTCCGCAGCCTCTTTTAAATCTTGCAAAGAGCTTATCTTGAGTTCATCGTACATCTTCTTCGCTTTTTTAGGTCCGATCCCGGGAACTTTCATAACCTTCAGCAGTCCTTCGGGTAACTCTTTCTTTAGATCCTCTAGGTAACCCAATGAACCGGTCTCGATGAACTCAGATATCTTGTCCTCTAGGGCCTCTCCAATACCCTCTATCTCTCTTAAACTCCCTTCCTCATAATAATTCATCAGATCCTCGTTCATGGATTCGACTGTTCTAGCAGCCCTCCTGTAAGCTCTAGGTCGAAATCTGTTACCTTGAAGGTCCAGAAGGTCGGCTATTTCATAGAATACATTAGCTACTTTTTTGTTTATCATGTATTGCACCGATCAGGGACTGATAAGATATTCACCGTTCTCCATAACCTTTTTATCGTCCAGCCAAACATCGCATTTGGTAAGTATCAAATCGAGGTGTTCCGGACAATTCCAAGGTGCACCGGTCTCTTCGGCCATGGGATCTCCAAAAGCTAAGTGGACTCCTGGAAATTTTTCATCCTGAAGCATGTTGTCTATAAGCTCTTTTAGATATATATTGGTGCCTAAACCGAACTCTCCTATATACTTGGAACATTCGTGCCTATGTAAGTAAGTTTCCAATTCTTCCTGTAATTCATCGTTATCCGTTTTAACTGAGGTGTACCTTGGTCGATCATCGGTTTTGATCTCGATGGTGATAGGAGATTTCTGCAGATCTTTATGATGGAATTTGTGGCCCAGGTAATCGCCGATCACCCCGTCAGCAACGATGGTACCTTCTATTTTTGATGGACAGGTGTATATCTCACCGTCGGGTAAATTCAACCAGTGGCCGGGTTCGTGACATATCCCGGCAGACGGAATCCATTTGATTGTATCGCTGAAGTTAACGACGATATCGGTACCCTGTTCGTTTTTGACCCTTACTTCTTCGGTATCAAGTAACAAGTTATGCAGGTTATCCGTGAACCTTTTGATGTGAGCGTAATCCGCCGCCATTCCAGTTTCAAATACCTCCTCGTCCACATTGACAAGATGTGCATGACGCCCACCTATCAAGGCGGCGTCGATAAAGGGGCCTCTTATGTATTCAAGCTCCCCTTCATAGGCCCATGCGGTCCAAAAAGTCACCGTCGCTTCGATGGCTGCCTTTTTTATGGCTTCTGGAAAGAATTTCAACGGTCTATCACCGTATATCTCCAATTTAAAAAATCTAACGTGAGGAGTGAATTCCCGTGCAACCTCTCGAAGAGTCAAACCGATACGCTCGGTTTTTTCATCGCACACTATGACTAATCTATCCTGCTCTGTAACATCCATACAGGTTTCGATCGCGATCCGGGCCCCTTCTTTCAATGTCATGATATTTCTCCTATCAGTTAACGAGGGTTAGTAAAAGGAACGTTAAAGAGCTTTTGGTTGATAATAATGATATATTAGAAATTATTTTTGATAAATGTGGAATAAACTTAAATTAAAACACACTTCATCATTGATAGGTGATAAGATACAAGAGAGTAAAGAAAAAGTACATTACTTCGCTTACGGAAGCAATTTAGATCCTAATCAGATGGAGAAACGAGGAGTTTTCATATATGAGAGTATGGTGGGCAAATTATCAGGATATGAGTTAATTTTCCCTATATTCTCACAAGCTAGAAGCTGCGGTGTCGCTGACATCATACCTGGGGAGGGATTTGTTTATGGAGTAGTTTACACCTTAGATATGAGGGGGATGGAAAGGCTGGATATGTACGAAGGATTCTATAACAGAGAAAGGGTAAAGATACAGACGAAAATCGGGACTGTTGAGGCTTTCACCTATGTAGTAGATATGCCAGTTGAAGAGAAAAAAGAGACATTCATAACACCTTCAAAAAGATACATTGAAACCATCATCAGAGGTGCAGAACAACACGAGATCGATCAAGATTATGTGAACCGTTTGGAAAGTATATATCGAGATATAAGCTGATGGAATTGATTTCCGAAATCCATTAATACATACTGGTATATAATCAAATATGGTCTACCTTAGGTATCAAAAAGTTTCAGATGCTGAAAGATTTTACGAAATTTTAAACAATCCGAATTTTGAGTTTTTCGAAGTGAAGGTCGGATCTGTCGAGGAGGAGCGGGAATGGCTGATGAAAAATTCCGAAAAAAGAAAGAAGAATCAGGAGTACAATTACTCGATCATTTACGATGACATGGTCATCGGTGCATGTGGGGTGGTCATAGACCTTCGTCGTCCCCACATAGGTGAGATCGGATACTTCCTAGACGAACAATATTGGGGGATGGGACTAACTACCGATGCTGTAAAAAAACTTGAAAAGATCGCTTTTGAAAGTTTAAAACTTGTAAGGCTGGAGATACGGATGGAACCAGAAAATATAGCGAGTGTGATGGTAGCTGAAAAGTGTGGTTATAACCGGGAAGGGGTAATAAAAAAAGCGTATTTTAGAGATGAGAAATACAGGGATTGTTTGCTTTATAGCAAAGTCAGGTAGATCCGATCTTTTCATCACCTATATTATTTGATCAATAGTCGATCTTTAAAGATTTAATCGGAAGATTTATTATGCATGTTTATGTCCTTCGGTACGAATGGAGAGGAAATCATGTATGAAGTGAGATTCCACGGACGTGGAGGACAAGGGGCGGTAACCGCTGCTAACACCCTTGCAGACGGAGCATTTAGAGAAGGCAAAGATGTTCAGGCCTTCCCGATGTTCGGTGTAGAGCGAAGAGGTGCCCCTGTAGCTGCCTTCACAAGGATAGACGAAAAGCCGATAGACATAAAGACACAGATCTACGAACCCGATGTGGTCGTAGTTTTGGATACCAGTCTTCTGGATGTTATAGATGTCACAAAAGGTTTGAAAGACGACGGTAAGATAATCCTGAACAGTGGCAAAGACCCTTCGGAGTTCGATTTCGGTGGGGCCGAGGTTTACACTGTGGACGCGACTGCTATCGCTGTCGACAATGGTTTGGGAACTGAAACGAATCCGATAGTGAATACATCCATCTTGGGTGCATATTCAAGGGTGGTTGGAAATGTAGAATTAGAATCCATATTCGAGGCCATAGCGGACAACGTTCCCGTCAAGATCGAAAACAACCGAAAGGCTGCAAAAGAGGCTTATGAAGAGGTAAAAGGAGTATGAGAAAATGACCGTTAAGATAACTATAGGTGCGATCAATAAAAAAGCCGGAAGTTCTAAGGAATACAAAACAGGCGGTTGGAGGACAATGTGTCCCAAGGTGGACTTGGAAAAATGCATCTCCTGCTACAAGTGTTACGATTACTGTCCCGATGGAGCTATAAAAAAGATAGAAGATGGGATAGAGTACGATCTCGACTACTGTAAAGGATGCGGAATATGTGCATCTGAATGTCCAGTAAAGGCGATCATTATGGTC
>PWKY01000061.1 GCA_003560595.1 Thermoplasmata archaeon
TCAAAGTCATACTGGGTTTGTTGGAGGCGGATGAAGGCGAAGTAACGATCTTCGGCAGAGAACCAAAAAAAGCGAGAGATAAAGTCGGTTACGTTCCTCAGTACACCGATTTCGATTCACAGTTTCCTATCGATGTGATGAACGTAGTGCTCATGGGTAGAGTTGGAAAACTGGGATTGAGGCCTTTGTATTCCGATGAAGACAAAAAGATCGCCCTTAGAGCGCTGGAAAGAGTGGAGATGAAAGAATACAAAGAACGTAAGATATCAGATCTATCGGGTGGCGAACAACAGCGAGTCCTTCTTGCCAGGGCTCTTACCACTCGACCGGAGGTCCTTTTACTCGATGAGCCGACGGCTAGTGTGGACGAAAGGATCAAAACTAGCATATATAAACTGTTGAAAAAACTAAATCGGGAGGAAGGTACCACGATAATACTCGTCTCCCACGACATCGGTTTTCTTTCATCCTATGTAGAGAAACTTGCTTGTTTGAATAGAGATTTGATCTACCATGGAGGTTCAGAACTCACCCACGAAATGATCGAAGAATCTTATGGATGTAAGATGGATCTGGTGGCACATCATCACCATACCGATATAGATGGAGGACGTAAGACATGATCGATACCATAGCTTCATTTTTGTACGGTTTCTTACAGATGTTCCAATATACCTTCTGGAGGCGTGCGATATATACGGGGATCCTAGCTTCTGTATTGTTCGGTATAGTCGGAACCTATGTGGTCATCAAGCGTATCGTTTTCATAAGTGACGGCATCGCTCATGCCTCTTTTGGAGGTATCGGTCTTGCAATCTTCGTCAGTTACTACTTTTTCACACTCGATCCTTTGCTAGGTGCCGCGATATTTGCTTTAATCTCTGCTGTCGGCATAGGGATCATGAGCAAAGAGAAGGTCCAGAGAGAAGACACCGCCATAGGGATAATATGGGTGATGGGGATGGCAGTAGGAGCCCTTTTCTACCGAATTACTCCTGGATATAAACCTTCGATGGACAGCTTCCTTTTTGGTAATATATACATGATCGGAAGTACTGACATATACCTGCTTATGTTTTTAGTCATCGGAGTTCTGATCACGGTGGTTCTTTTTTACTATGAACTACAGGCAGTTAGTTTCGACGACGAATTCGCTAAGATCGCCGGACTCAACACAGATGCGATATACATCTTTTTACTGATACTCGTTGCGTTGTCGATCGTTTTCCTTTTGAGGTTTGTCGGTATAATACTGGTGATAGCTATGCTCACCATACCAGCCTCTATCTCCAGTGGAAAGAGCAACGATATCAAGATGATAATGTTTTATTCTTGCATCCTGTCATTGGTTTTCGTCTTGTGCGGTCTATCGCTTTCCTATGTTTTCAATACTCCTGCTGGCCCGAGTATAACTCTTTTTGCAGGGGGCGTTTTCTTGATAGATATGATCAATAAAAAAGTAAAAACATGACGGACCTTATCTTTGGGATTTTATCTAAGTCCGTTTTTGGAGAGATTTTGATCGGGAAGAAGATATTTAGATCGTCTCATCTTCTTGATCTCTTTTTCTTTTGATTCATGGTGTAAAGCCCTACAGCGACCAACAAGCCTACAGACGGATAGAATAGGCCGGGGAAAGGAGTATCTTCCGTATCCTCGTCAACATCATCTGGATACTCTTCGCCATCGTAAAAACTCTGAGCCGACTCCATATCCGACAATAGTTCTTCCGGACTCCGGTATCCCTCTTGTCTAAGTACCTCATCACCTTCGGGAGTTACAAAAACTAAGGTCGGTACGTATCTAACCTCGAATTGACTTGCTAATTCACCTTCTGCAGATGTATCAATTTTGACTGCAACAAATTGCTTCATACCTTCCACTACTTCGGATTCAGGGAAGACATTCTCTTCCATCTCTACACAATATACACACGTATCTCTACCTAAATAAACGAACATGAGTCGTTCTGTGCTTTGAGATCTATCCACTCCTCGTTCGTAGGACATCCATGTGATGCTTCCGGATACCGGTTGAGATATGATAGGAAGTACCAGGGAGATGGATATCAATACGATCAATGATAGTATGATGTTGTGTTTTTGCTGCATTATTACATAACACCATGTTGAAAGGTTAAATATTTTTTGGTAGTCTTACAAGATTATCTGATGATCCTAAGCAAGTCCTTAGTAAATATTATATAAACAAAGCAAGTGTCTGATTAGTGATAAACATGTCAGGACATTGGGGAAGATTATTGAGAATAAATCTGGATGATAACAAAGTTAGCACTGAAGAACTGTCGGAAGGCTTTCTAAGGAGGCACGTAGGTGGAGCAGGTATCACGGGAAAACTGCTTTACGACGAAGTGGGACCCGATGTGGAACCATTGTCTCCAGAGAACAAACTGATAATGGCTCCCGGACTTTTGGTGGGGCCTAAGGTGCCGACGGCATCTAAGACCTCCTTCGGATTCAAAAGTCCGCTAACAGGAGGTTACGGAAAGGCCATCGTCGGTGGTTGGATCGGAGATCGACTCAAGAAAGCGGGCTACGACGCTCTCATAATCGAAGGGAAGGCAAAGGAAGCTTCAGTTATAGTTATCGAAGATGACGATGTGAAGGTAGAAAGTGCAAAAGAAATGTGGGGCAAGGATACCCACGAAACAGTAGAGATGCTCAAAGAAAGATATGGAAAGGTGAAAACCGCTGTGATAGGGCCGGCCGGTGAGAAGCTATCTAAGATATCTTTGATCGAGTGCGACGAGAGGCAGGCTGGAAGAGGAGGGCCCGGCGCGGTCATGGGCAGTAAGAACTTGAAGGCTATAGCCATCAAAGGTACCAAGGATTATCCGATACACGATCCAGAAAAAGTGGATGAACTCAACTCTAAGTATAGGAAAGAAACTGTTGAGAAAGGAAAAACAGATATGGACTACGGCACCGGCTCCGCTATCCATCCATTGAATGTGGAGATAGGTGCTTTTCCTTCTAAAAACTGGGAGGCGGGTTACTTCAAAGAAGCTTATGAAAAACTCGACGATCCTGATGAAGATCGAATAGAATTAGATCCTTATTATTGGGCGGATAAGTACAGAGACGGAAGAAGACCGTGTCCGTACTGCACAAAACCCTGCAGTCAATACTTCGTAGCCAAAGATACACCTTATGGGGACATCGCCATCGATGGGCCAGAGTACGAGACCCAGTATTCACTGGGTGGCTGCTGTGGAGTCGAAGACGTTGAAGCCGTCACAAAGGCCAACGAGATATGTGATAAACTAGGTCTTGACACCATATCGGCAGGGGTAACCGTAGCATGGGCCATGGAGGCCTACGAGAAAGGACTGCTTGAATTGGATGATCTAGAATTGAAATTCGGTAACCCACACGCAATGGTAGAAGCTGTCAGACAGATGGGAACCAAAGAGGGAGAACTAGGAGAACTTCTGTTCCACGGTGTTAAGGAAGCTGCTGAAAAACTAGGTAAGGATTCTGAAGACTTTGCCATACACATCAAAGGGATGGAGCCTCCAGGATACGAAGCTAGAGGTATGTACGGCATGGGACTAGCCCTCGCTGTGGCACCGAGAGGGGCGGACCATCTTACTTCCTGCGAATACGCTTTGGACTACGGTGGAAGTTTCTGGCACTTTGAAGACTACTCAAGGACGGATATAGTATCCAAAGGATACCCGCTCAGTATAATGGAGAACCTGATGATGCTCTACGATATGACAGGTATGTGTAAGTTCTCAAGAGGTATATTCCTAGATCACCCGCTGCTGGAGTACGTGAACGCCATAACCGGATGGAACATGGGTATGGGTGAGTTGCTCATCGCAGGTGAAAGAGGACATAACGTGGCTAAAGCATACAACGTTAGAGAAGGCTTCACCCGTGAAGACGACACTCTACCGAGAAGGGTCATGGAAGAAGAAGTGCCCTACGGACCAACAAAGGGTAGAAGGATCTCGCGGGAAGAACTGGACGAAGCCTTGGACCGTTACTACACAGCCCGCGGCTGGGACTTGAACGGTGTGCCCATGAAAGCGAAGCTGCAGTACTTGGACCTGGAAGAAGTGGCTGAAGAAGTGGGCTCGACTAAACAATAACACCTTTCCTCTTTTTTTCTTATTTTACACGTCTTAAGAGGATTGACCCAAGTACACTCATCACCAGTACGTAGGATACCGCGAAGGCAGGTATTGTCTCTGTGATAACAGGGATCGCATATGGGCCGACGGCCTCCGATGCTAGGGCGGCGATTATCAATGAAAACTCACCTCTAGTGATCATACCTACACCTACTCGAGTGGAAGTTATATCATCCAATTTAAAGAACTTAGCTCCGTAGTATGCGGTAAAAAATTTGTAAATTGTGGTGGAAGCCACTGTGATTAACAATATGGTCGATATACCCCAGAATATCAACGGATTTGTTTTCATCCCGATATAGAAAAAGAATATACCACCAAAGAGGTACCGGAAGGGATAGAGTAATCGCTGGAGCTTCGCCATGTGCTCGGTAGCACCGAAAGCTACGCCGACGAAGAAAGCTGCTATGGCTTCGCTTATACCTAATACGATAGCTATCCCTGAAATCAACGCTATCAAACCAATCGCACGCAGTACGAATATTTCGTCTGATGAAGTGTCCAGGAACTTATCAAAAAATTCAGGCTTATAATAAAGAAAAAGTACGAGGGAGATTATGAACAGCATCGCTAACCCTATATTGACTGCGATATTATGTATTGCCACATCACCACCTAAAAGAAGGGTGGAAGATATTGTTAGAAAAACAACTATGAACAGGTCCTCGAAAACCAATCCTTCCAGCATCTGTTCAGCTTCAGGAGTCGACTCCCATCCCAGATCAAGTAATGTTTTACTGATTAGAGCACTAGATGAGATATAGACGATTCCCCCCATCAAAAAAGCTACCATTATGTCTTGGAAGAAAAAGTAGCCTATCAATATTCCAGGTGCGAAGTTTAACAGATCGATAGTACCGATCAAAGATATCCTATCCCTATGTTTCAATAGTTTTTGGATGTTGAAACTCAGACCCATGAAGAAAAGTAAAAACATGACACCAAACTCTCCTCCGAGTTTGATAAACATATAGGCGCTAGGCGTGTTTCCGATATAAAAATCAGAGTGCCTACCAAGAACATAGGGGCCGAGTATGATACCTATTATGATGAATAAAGGGATATCAGATTCGTTGAAGCGGTCTGTGATATCTGCGATTATAGCTAACGTGATGATGACCACGCCCAATTCTAAGAGTGCTACTTCTCCGATCATAGCTTTTCAGCACCTATAGTTATTGCCGATTTTACTTATTTTATCCATCATTTTATCGATAAAGTGAAACCATATCAATCAACCCAATTATATGCTTTCCGTTTTTCTGAAGGGTTATCGTTTGAATTTACAATCAATACTTCTGATAGGAAGAATAAAACCGACCACGAAGAGAACCAAGGCGCCGAAGAAGAAGGCGTAGCTGATACCGAATGTGTCGGCGAGAAAACCGAGTATAGGCGCTATGATGATTCCTACGACCGACCTGAGCTGATTCTCGCCGCTCAATAAGGTGGCCCGTGTTTGAGGCTCTATGGCATCGCCTAGGAAACCGACCACCATCGGTTTTCTTAGGTTGTACAGTGTGAAGAAAAAGAAGAAAGCTGCGATGGAGAGGAATACTATATCTATCTGCAGGAATAGAGCTACCATCAAAAAGGCGAAAGCCATTATGAAATAAAGTACGTTCAAGGCTTTGGCCATATCTCCTACTTTCCTCATAAGATCGGCGGACTTTCTAGATGAAACGAAGCTGTTCATATATACGAAGAAATAAACTACTCCCACTAGTATGGCCGTTCTCTGTTCAGGTACCTCAATGAACAGTAGAAAGGGTAAGGTCAAAGCGAAGGTTTCAACGATGGGGGATAGATAATCTTTTGATATCTTAAAGAAAGAGTCGTATATGGATGCGTTAACCAGCATCTTGCTTAATCCGGGATAAGTAGCCAATTGTCGGAAGCTTGATCTGATGTGATCCCAGGCACTCTCAACGGAGGCCCCTGCTGGTTCACCATCGAGGTGCTTGGGATAGGTTAGCATCAAGAAGAAAGCGAAGGTGTATGGAATTATGGTGACTAAAAATATGATATTGTAGCTCTGGAAAAAGTAAACTATAACTCCGGCCAGAACAGCGGATAAGGCAGAACCGAGCCTGGAAGCTGACCGTGTTTTGCCGTAGTACTCCACCTTTTTGTCGGACATATCCTCCTCGTCGAGGTGCTGCATTATCATGGATTTGTGGGTACCGGAACGGAATGTTTCACCCAAAGCGAACAACAGCATCGCCGGTACGAAGAGGGTGAAGGAGCTGAAGTGATAGAAAACCACAAATGAAGATATATAAGAACCGAAGGCGATAGCCATCGCCTTTCTCCTGCCTGAAAGGTCCGCTATCACTCCGGTAGGCGTCTCAAGCAATAGGGTCGCCGTCTCTCTGATAGAGATCAAAACACCTATCTGAAAGAAGCTCAGACCGTTGGCTAAAAAGAAGAGGTACAGGAAGGGTTCGAAGAACTTCAAGTTCTTTAAGAATCCGTAAGCGGAGAACCTGAAAAGCATCAATTTGTTGTAATCCCACATATCGAAGTTGGATTATTATCAAATAATAAATCTCTTTTGGTTACTTAACTTAAGCCGAGGGGAGACTTTTTATTATCTTCGGGAAAAGTTGTTAAATGAGAAAGGGTTACAGTTTAACGAGCATGTCTGGAGATATGTCCTTTTTGACATTCAATCAACCACTCCAGGCATGCTCGTTTAAA
>PWKY01000035.1 GCA_003560595.1 Thermoplasmata archaeon
TGAGGAACGAGTAGATGTGATCCTGAACACAATAAGTACATCAAAAGATTTGTATTCGATCAAAACCTATAAACTCAGTTTTACTGCATCCATCGCCTTCTCTACCCTTTCCAATTTCGCATTTGCACCCATATGCCCGACCCTTAAGATGTCGTCTTTTAACGGTCCCAGGCTGGTGGCTAGTAATATATCATATTCCTCTCTGATCTTCCTTTGTACGTATTGAGCCTTTCCTTCCAAGTTGAATGCGGTTACCGTTGGTGAAGATAATCCTTCTTCAGACGGATAGAGTTCTAGACCGATTTCATCTCCCTTCTCTCTACAGAGTACTGCACATTTATCATGCCTCTTATAGACCTCGTCCAACCCCTCTTCTAAGATCATATCGATAGATTCGTATAGGCCATATATGTTCGATACCATGTGAGTATATGGAAATTCCTTATGCTCATACCAAGTATCCTTCCACGGTTTGAAACTGGTGTAAAATGTACTCTGCTTTTTACTCTCCACCGCCTCCCAAGCCTTTTCACTGATGGATACGGTCGTTAAACCTGGTGCCGAACTGAAACACTTTTGTGAACCACCTATGCATACATCTATGTGATCAACTGGAACACGACATCCGCCCACCGAAGAAACCGCGTCAACGATGGTAATTATCCCATTTTCCTTTAACATCTTTAGAATCGGTGTTATGTCATTCAACACACCGGTTGGTGTTTCACAGTGGACCATGGTAGCCAGCTTGAAACCCTCTCCTCCCAGCGCACTTTCCACCATCTCTAGGTTTAATCCCTGATCGTATGGGGCACTGCACAGGGTCGGCTCACCTCCGTACATCTTAACGAAATCTGCGAAACCGTCGCCGAATATACCGTTAGATATGCACAAAACTTTATCCCCTCGATCCATCAAAGAGGCTATACTAGCTTCGAGTCCCAGGATCCCTTCTCCCGCTAAAATTAAAACATCGTTTTCAGTACGGTATATTTTTTTCAGTCTTCCTTCTAATTCCTCATACAATCCAACGAAATCAGGGTCCAAGTCGGGGTTCTGTATCTCTCGTCCCATCGCTTGTCTAACCCTCTGTGGAATTTCCGTCGGCCCTGGTGTCATCAGCATCATGATCTAAACAATACAACTCTCCAAAAAGTATTTTTTGTAACCATCGGCTTCCGATAACATGGACGATGATACCCTGCGTGAAGTTGCGATGAAGATAATAAAAGCTGGTATGGTCGGTGCCGATCCACGAAAGCTCCTTTCAAGATATGTTAAAGGAAGGAAGTTATCACTTCCCGACGGTACCCGGTACCATGATGACGACTTCAGCGAGGTTTTATTGTTTGCAGTGGGTAAAGCATCACAAAGGATGGCTTCCGCATTCGAAGAATGGTGTTTAGATGATGGATTGGTCATCACCGATAAACGAGCAACGGTGGAATCCCTTGATTTACACATACGCCAGTGCTCCCATCCACTACCATCCGCGGAAAATGTACAGGCGACTAAAGAAGTACTATATAGGTTAGAAGGAACGAAGGATGCGTTGATAATATTTTTGATATCAGGAGGAGCTTCATCTCTTTTATGTTTACCAGAGGAGAACATACCTCTAGATGATGTGGTGGAACTCAATAGGATGTTGATATCTTCGGGAGCTACCATACATGAAATAAACACTGTGAGGAAGCATATATCACAGGTGAAGGGAGGTCGATTAGCTGAATTTTGTGGGGGTAAAGGAACTGTGATCTCGTTGATCGTCTCAGACGTGGCAGGTGATGATCTGAGTGCTGTTGCCTCCGGCCCCACTTTACCCGACAAGACCACGTTTAGTGATGCTAAGAAGGTATTGAAACGTTATTCATTATGGAGAAAAACACCTAGCTCCGTCAAAGCACATATTGAAAAGGGAATAGTGGGCGATATAAATGAAACGCCCACAAAGATTGAAGCACATAACTATCTTGTAGGTTCTAATCACAACGCACTTCAGGCTGCTGCTGAAGAGAGCAGGAAGCATGGCATACCTCCGATGATACTCACTTCCCAGAACCAAGGAGAAGCTAAGGAAGTCGCTAAGACCATCACAGGTATCGCTAAAGAATGTCAAGACAGTGGGAATCCTGCGTTACCACCAGTCTCTTTATTGGTGGGAGGCGAGATGACAACCGATATGAGTGCAACAAAAAAGTCGGTACGAGGGGGGCCCAACAGAGAGTTTGTTCTCTCCTCCTCTATCCTCCTTCAGAATCGCTCTAACATAGTCGTGGCTGCTGTCGATACCGATGGAGTCGATGGGAGGGGAAAGGCGGGGGCCGTCGCTGACGGCAGAACAATAGATCGAAGTGGTTTCGACCCATTCCAAGCACTAAAAGAACATTCTACCGAGAAGTTCTTTGATGAATTAGATGATTCCATCGAATTACCGATCACCACCAACTTGAACGACCTGATTGTAATACTTATCGACAAAGAATGAGTCACTTTCATCGACCCCCTCTGTTTATCCTTATAACCGGCAAAGTACATTAGAACGTTATGGAAGAAGAGTGTCCGGAATGTGGAAACGGAGTCCAGATGATCGAGGGATGCTGGATATGCCCCTTTTGCGGCATTTCCAGATGTTGAAATCACTTCCCGTACTGTGCAATGGTTATACCTACCACGATCACTATACCGAATAGTATGGTTTGAAGATATATCAATTCACCTAGGAAGATGTGTGAAAAAATAGTTCCGAATAGAGGTATAAGGTAAGAAAATATTACCTGTTTTGAAAGTTGGCTCTTGATCAGCACTACGTACCACATCAGAAGAGCGACGCCGTTGCAGATAAATCCTAGGAAGAAGATGATCATCCACATGTTCATAGTAACATTTTGCAGCTGTGAAACAGGCTCCGTCAGTAGGGCCGTAGGTACGAATAGTATTGATGAGATTATGAGGGCGAATAGTATTATGTGCCCAGGGTCGTAATTATAGAGGGCGTTTTTGGTTAAAACCCCCGAGATCGCATAAAATATCGCACTAGCTAAGAGTAAAAGATTTCCGAATAACGTCGTCCCGCCTAGTACGATCCCACCCCGAGTTACCAGCAGAAGAGTTCCCGATAATGCTATACCCGCTCCTAGAGATTTTATCTTCCCGATCTTCTCTTCTAGAAATGCGACGGATAAAAATATTGCAAATATCGGTGAAGTCGCCTGTATTATTGAACTCAGAGAGGCGGCAGAGGCCGGATCCATCATATTCATCCCGATATTTTGTGCTGACAGCGGTAGGTAAAACTGGGTTAGAGCGATACCTAGAAAGGGTAGAGGCTCTTTGAATAATGGTTTTAATACACTCCATGAACTGTCCTTCAGTATCACAAATAATAAAAATGGGATAGCTCCGAAAAGAACTCGTAACATACCTAGAGTGAGAGGTTCTACAATATCCAACGCAACCTTCAAAGCCGGGAAAGATAGACCCCATAGTACCATTGAAAGAATGAGTAGAGATAAATTACGAGGATCGGTTGTAGATGGTACCGCTTTTTCTTCCATCGAAGCTTGCCGATGTATACCTATAATAACAATCTTTTCCTCAATCCGACTTCAGCCGTTCCAACGCTTCATTGGTGTACTTCCTTACCCACATATCCTCATCGTTCACATACTCTTCCAGCATCTCTATAACCTCCTCACCTCCGATTTTTCCCAACGCTTTAACGGCTTCACCCCTGATAGTAGCATCCCCATGGGATAAAAACGGTTTTAGATCTCCGATGGCAGCCGGGTTATTTACCTCTCCAATCGCCCAGATCGCACATTTTTTAGTTTCTGCATCTTCGTCATAGAGGTGTCTTATCAGATCATATACTACTTTTTCTTCTCCGATCATCCCTAAAGCCCGTATCGTCGCCCTCTTTACGTTCGGCTCTTCGTCTGAGAGTCTGGGTCGCATGTATTTTACAGCAATATTGTCTCCCAGTTTTCCTAGTGCCTCGGTGGCATCTTTTCTAATACCTGGGTTTTCATGTTTTAACGCTCTTACCAACTCGAGTACCGCTCGTTTGTCTCCCAACTTTGAAAGCGCGTTGGCGGCTTCCTTTCTAACCTCGGGGTCATCGTCATATAGGCTTTCGATCAATCCTTCGAGGATGATCTTGTCGCCGATCTCGCCGAGTGCCCATATCGCCGTTTTTCTGTAAAGTGGGTCTTTTTCGTATAATAACAATCGGTTCAACTCTTTTACCGCGATAGGACTTCCGATAGACCCTAGTGCCCATATGGCTAAACCCTTCACCGTAGGATCCCTTTCTTCGATCAAAGAAAGCAGTGGTTCTACCGCATCCTCGTGACCGATCTCACCTAGAGCTTGTACCGCGGTTCTTTTGATCCTTATATCGTCGTGTTTCAAACAATCCAATAAAGAGGGTACAGCACTATTTCTTCCTATCTTACCCAACGATTCGATTACTGATATCTTTACTTCCAAATCGTCGTTCTCAAGTACATCTTTAAGAAGTGAAACAGCACGTTCATCTTCAAATGCTTCTAAAGCATCAGCCACTTTGATTATCGTTTGATTATCCCCGTTAACTAAATAAGCAGATAAACGGCTGATCCCCTCTTTTTTTACCAGTTTAGCGAGTACATAGGATGCACAACTCCTAACCGTTCTGGAATCGTCTTTCACCGCTAGATTTACCAATTCTTTAACCGCTTCACCTTTGTTTCCGATAAATTCTAAAGCTCTGATGGCTCCCATCCTTATGTACTTTTCTTCATCCCCTTTTGCCAATTTTAATAGACTTGGAAAGCCACCTTCATCAGATATCTCACCTATACTCCACACAGCTAACCCCTTAATAAGACTGTCTTCATCGTTCGAAGCTATATACGATAATACCTCCTTAGCTTCTTCCATCCCTTTAAAAATATTAACTATATTCTCCCTTATCCCCTCATCTTTAGTTTTGAGCATCTCGAGTAGATTTCGAATATCTTTGTAGTTTTTACCTTCCTCTTTCATCTATTCAGTCACTCATTTTTTATTTCCCAAGACAACTACAATACCTCTTAAAAACGTTTCCCAAATAAAGCTAAATAGGGGAAAACTCATCCCTTTTCATTCATTAAAGTGAGATATATGATACTGTCCGATGGAAAGATAAAAGAACTCATTATTGGCGGGGGACTGGTGATCGAGGGATTCAATGAGGACAACCTGACTCCCAACGGATACGATGTAACAGTGGCCGAGGTGTCCGTTCTGGGGTGGAGACCACAGCAGGAGGGGATCGCGGTGATACCGTCCAAAACCTGGTTCGCGGTGTCCACGGAAGAGTACTTTAAATTCCCACCATATATTGCAGGACAGATCTGGATCCGTACCACATGGGCACGGCGTGGTGTGATACCATCCTTCGGGATGATCGACGCGGGATTCGAAGGAGATCTAACCTTAAGTGCTTACAATACTCATGAGGAGATCGAACTACCCATAGGAGAAACCTTTGCGCAAATAGCCTTCCATATGCTAGATAAAGGGGCGGAGAAAGAATACGCAGAACGCTCGGGGAACTATCAAGGGCAGCGTGGAGTTAACTTGTAGATCGGTATCGATAGGCTTTTATGTAAGGTAACATTTGCCGATTTACGGGATAAAATGAGCAAAATAACATTCAGCGCAATAAAGGCAGACGTAGGCGGATTCCCAGGGCATGCCAACGTGCATCCGGAGCTCCTGGAAGTAGCTAGAAAGAACCTCGAGGGTAGCGAGATATTAGAAGATTTTCACGTGACACACTGTGGTGACGATCTTGAACTACTCATGACGCATAGACAGGGTGAGGACTCGGAGGAAGTTCACGCCTTGGCATGGGACACCTTCAAAAAAGCTACCGAGAAGGCAAAGGAACTTGGCCTGTACGGAGCCGGTCAGGACATGCTTTCGGACGCTTTCTCCGGAAACGTAAGAGGGATGGGACCCGGGATAGCGGAGATGGAATTTACACCTAGAAAGGCAGAACCGGTGGTAGCCTTCATGATGGATAAAACAGAACCCGGTGCGTTCAATTTACCTATTTTCAAGATGTTCGCCGACCCCTTCAACACAGCAGGATTGGTGATCGACCCATCTATACACGGTGGATTCAGATTTGAGATATGGGATATCAAAAAGTCAGAAAAGATATTCATGGAAACGCCGGAAGAGATGTACGACATACTCGCACTGATCGGTGCCAAAGGCCGTTTCGTTATCAAGAGAGTTTATCCCAAGGGTAAGAAGTTACCCAAAGACGAACCGGTGGCGGTGATCAGTACCGAGAAGCTTTATCAGATCGCTGGAGAATACGTCGGAAAGGACGATCCAGTAGCTTTGGTACGTGCACAATCCGGTTTACCGGCACTCGGAGAAGTACTCGAACCCTTCGCACACGCCTTCCTTGTATCGGGATGGATGCGCGGCAGCCACAACGGACCGATAATGCCTGTGGGAGTTAAGAACGCGATATGTACTAGATTCGACGGGCCTCCAAGAGTTATCTCTCTAGGTTTCCAGGTGAAGGATGGAAAGATGGGTGAAGCTGCGGACCTATTCGACGATCCCGCCTACGACCCTGTGCGTGAAGAATCTGCTAATATTGCAAGTTACATGCGCAGACACGGACCATTCGAACCACACA
>PWKY01000008.1 GCA_003560595.1 Thermoplasmata archaeon
GTAGGAAGTTAGTCCTGCAGATCCGTGTTGAGATCGTGTATCACTCTATCTCTCATGTTTCTAGGCATGGTTTGTGGGGTGGGAAATGTAGATATAAGAATTACCGGTATAGTGGGTATGACCATAGGTGGACTTATGAATTTAAAAAAGATGTTAGTATTCGGATTGACGGTGATGCTGTTAGTGAGTGTTGTAGGTTCTAGTGTCGGTGTGGCCTTCGAGGAAGAGGCTACCGAGGTGTCTGAATCCACCAGAGGTACCGGGACTAGGGAGGACCCCATAATGATAGAAGATGTCTGGGACCTGCAGGGCATGAACGAGGATCTGGACGCATACTATGCGCTGGCGAACGATATCAACGCCTCGGAGACTGCGGAGTGGAATGAAGGCGAGCCAGGCGTATTCGCGGGCTTCGAGCCTATCGGTACGGACGACAACCGGTTCACCGGCGGGTTCGACGGTCGAAACCACACGATATTCGGGCTGTATATCAACAGGCCGGACACGGACCATGTGGGTTTGTTCGGTTCCATAAACACAGGGGCATTAGTGGAGAACGTTGGTATGGTGGAGGTGGATGTGAGCGGTGACCAGCATCTAGGCGGACTCGTGGGAAGAAACTATGGCTTGGTGAGCAACTCATACGCCACTGGGAATGTGAGTGGAACATCAACATGGACATTTTTAGGTGGACTAGTGGGAGTGAACGAGGGCCTGGTGGAGAACTCATATGCCAAGGGAAACATGAGCGGAAACACCAATGTCGGCGGGCTAGTTGGAAGGAACTACGGCACGGTAGAGAATTCTTATGCGACGGGAAACATAAGCGGAACTAACAGTTTAGGCGGTCTCGTGGGAAGAAATGCTGGTGGCACGGTGTCGAACTCGTATACTGTAAGTAACGCAAGCGGAACATACCGTGTAGGTGGGTTAGTTGGAGATAACTCCGGCACGGTGGAGAATTCTTATGCGACGGGAAACATAAGTGGAACTGGCCGGTTTACAGGCGGGCTCGTGGGAAGTAACAGTGGCACGGTGGAGAACTCGTATGCTACCGGAAACGTGAGCGGCAACCAGGAGGTAGGCGGACTCATGGGTATTAACAGTGGCACGGTGGAGAACTCGTATGCCACGGGTAATGTGAGCGGAACTTCTGATGTAGGGGGGCTAGTAGGAGATAACACAGGTACAGTGTCGAATTCCTTTTATCACGAGGATATGCCTGAATGCGGTGCTGGTGAATTTGGAAGCATAGCTTTGAGCGATGAAGAATTTGGTTCGATCAGCACGTTTGAATATGCAGGTTGGGATATCGAGATGGTTGAAACAGATAGAGATCATCCGTTCTTATCGTGGGAAGAAAACAAAAGTTATGCAACCTGGTTGATCAAGGAGACAGAACAGGCCTATAATCTGACCATCGAGATAGATGGAGGGGGCTACACAGATCCTGTATCCGGTACTCATCTCATATATGAACAAGGGATGATAGTTATCGAAGCTTACGCTGAAGAAGGACACTATTTTGTTAACTGGACCGGCGATGTAGAATCTGAGAATGAAACCATAGTGGTTACGGTCGATACTGATATGAACATAACAGCTAATTTTAAAGAGATGGAATACGAGATATCAACCTGGGAACATCTCCATAATATTAGGCACGAACTCCATCAAGAATATACATTGATTGCTGATTTGGATGAGAACACAGAAGGATACGAAGAATACGTGGATACTGACGAAGGTTGGCTTCCGATAGGGGATGCTGAAGAACCGTTTACCGGTGAATTCCATGGAGATGGATTTACCATAAGTGGTTTGATAATAAATAGGTCGAGTACCGACTATGTAGGTCTATTTGGATACGCTGTAGATTCGAATCTAACGGATGTAAGTTTGGTAGATTATAACGTAAGCGGTGACCGTTATGTAGGCGGGCTCGTGGGGCGGAACTCAGGTTCCGGCACGGTGTCCAACTCGTATGCTACCGGAAATGTGAGCGGCGACGACGATGTAGGCGGGCTCGTGGGACATAACTGGGATGGCACAGTGTCGAACTCGTATGCTACAGGTAACGTGAGCGGAAGACACAATGTAGGCGGGCTCGTGGGGCGGAACTCAGGTTCCGGCACGGTGTCGAACTCGTATGCTACAGGTAACGTGAGTGGAAGCGGCAATCGTGTCGGCGGGCTCGTGGGAAGTAACTGGGGCTCGGTGGACAATTCTTATGCTACGGGAGACGTGAGCTGAAACGCGGATGTAGGCGGGCTCGTGGGATACAACAATGGCATGGTGGAGAACTCGTATGCTACAGGTAACGTGAGTGGAACAAGCCGTGTAGGTGGTCTCGTGGGAAGTAACTGGGGCTCGGTGGACAATTCGTTCTATCACGAGGATATGCCTGAATGCGATGCTGGTGAATTTGGAAGCATAGCTTTGAGCGATGAAGAATTTGGTTCGATCAGCACGTTTGAATATGCCGGTTGGGATATCGAGATGGTTGAAACAGATAGAGCTCATCCGTTCTTGTCGTGGGAAGAAAACAAAAGTGATGCAACCTGGTTGATCAAGGGGACAGAACAGACCTTTAATCTGACCATCGAGATAGATGGAGGGGGCTACACAGATCCTGTAGCCGGTACTCATCTCATATATGAACACGGAAAGATAGTTATCGAAGCTTACGCTGAAGAAGGACATTATTTTGTTAACTGGACCGGCGATGTAGAATCTGAGAATAAGACCATAGTGGTCACGGTTGATACTGATAAGACTATAACAGCTAATTTTAAAGAGATGGAATACGAGATATCAACCTGGAAACATCTCCATAATATTAGGCACGAACTCCACCAAGAATATACATTGGTCTCCGATTTGGATGAGAACACAGAAGGATACGAAGAATACGTGGGTACTGACAAAGGTTGGCTTCCGTTAGGGGATGGTGATGATCGATTTAACGGCAGTTTCGACGGCTGCGGCCATACCATCAGCGGGCTGTACATCAACCGGACGGGTATGATCGTCGGTCTCTTTGGTTATGTTGGAGAGGACGGAGAGATCAGTAATGTTGGGTTGGTGGATGTGGAAGTTAGCGGTAGCAGTAGTGTAGGTGGGCTCGTGGGAAGGAACTGGGGAGGCACGGTTGAGAACTCCTATGCTACCGGAACTGTGAGCGGTGAGGAGGCGGTAGGGGGGCTAGTGGGATGGAACATTGAAAGTCTGGTGGAGAACTCCTATGCTACCGGAACTGTGAGCGGTGGCATGTATATAGGCGGGCTCGTGGGGTGGAACTGGGGAGGCACGGTTGAGAACTCGCATGCCACTGGTGACGTGAGCGGAAACTGGTATGTAGGCGGGCTCGTGGGACAGAACTACGAGAGCACTAGCACTGTGTCGAACTCATATTCAATGGGTGGAGTGAGCGGTGTCATGTATACAGGCGGGCTCGTGGGAAGTAACAGTGGCACGGTGGAGAACTCGTATGCTACGGGAAACGTGATCGGTAGCGATTATGATACAGGTGGCCTCGTGGGAGCGAACAGTGGAATGGTGTCAAACACGTATGCTACCGGGGCTGTAAGTGGTACCAGTTGGGTAGGCGGGCTCGTGGGAAGTAACAGTGGCACGGTTGAGAAATCGTATGCTACGGGAAACGTGAGTGGGACTGGCTGGGATGTAGGCGGGTTAGTAGGTTCGGGCAGTGTCGCGGTGTCGAACTCATTCTGGGATATCGAAACCTCTGGCATCGATGTAAGCGACGGTGGTATTGGTTTACCAACTGCACAGATGAAAATGGAGTCTACCTTTACCTCCGTGGGCTGGGATTTTGACGGAACTTGGTGGATGATACAGCATGTCTCGTATCCTCTGCTTCATCAGGACACAACGCCTCCCACGGTGAACATACAGTCGCCTGTTGATTTGACCTACTTCGGTGTTGATGAGGTATCCGTAGAGTGGAGCGGCAGTGACGAAGAGACCGGCATAAGCCACTACGAGATAAGGATCAACGAGGGCGATTGGGCCGACGTGGGCCAGGCGACAATCCACACGTTCTCAGACCTCGATGAGGGTAACTACACCGTGGACGTGATGGCATTCGACCACGCTGGCAACTCTGCCCTGGACAGCGTGAACTTCACCGTTGATCTAACGCCTCCGGTGATCGAAATTATATCTCCCTATGACGGTGCCGTTATCGCAGACAACGACATAACGGTGAGATGGAACGGCAGCGACGAACTCTCGGGTATCGCCTTTTACGAGATCCGGTTGAACTACGGCGGCTGGATGGACGACCCAGGTACGGATACTGAGTTCACCTTCCACGGACTCAATGAATTGAATTATCGGGTGGATGTCCGGGCAACGGACCGGGCCGGGAACCGGGCGACGCATAACATCACGTTCACAGTGGCCTTGTCACCCCCTACCATAAATATCACCTCTCCAGCCGATGGTGTCGAGGAGCTGACCTATGAGGAAGACTTCACTATAGAGGGTTCCACGGAGCCGGGAGTATCTCTGTGGATAAACGGCGAATCCGTTGGGGTGGACGGAGACGGCAATTTCTCCTACCAGACCACTCTGGCCGAGGGGCTTAACGTGTTCAAGGTCGTAGCCGGGGACCAGGCAGGGAATACGGCCGAGGCCACCGTTTACGCGCTGTATCTACCTCAGATCCCGGAGATAATGGAAGCCATAGATTCTCTAGAGGACGGGATCCAGGAGAACCGGGACAATATAACAGCCCTACAGGAAGAGCTGGAGGCCCTGGACATAGACCTCGGGCCACTCACTGAAAGGGTCGATGCCCTAGAGATAGCTTTGGATGAAAACATTACCGAATTGGAGAATGCGATAGATGAAAACCGTGATGATATAACGGATATTCAGGATAATATCACATCGATATGGGATGAGATGCAGAGTCTGGAGAAAGATATAGAAAATATATGGTCTCATATCGGAGAGATCGACGATTCCATCGTGAACATCCGGGGGTACATAGAGCACCTGAACGAAACCACGGACGATCTGTGGGTAGAGATAGGTGAAGTGGAGTTCAATTTGACCGAAAAGATAGACGCTCTACAGATGTCTATGGAAGAGAACGTCACCGCTTTAGAGACTTTGATCAGCGAGAATGCAGATAATATCAGTGTGGTCCAGGAAGATATTAGTGATATATATGGCAATATAATGGATATCTGGGAAGAGTTGCAGGAGCTGGACGACGAGATAATCAACATCTGGTCGAGCATAAACGATTTATTCGATGCTCTGGAATCAACCTTGACCGAAGACGAGATAAATGACCTACTTCATGACTACCTTAAGGCAGGTGACCTTGAAGCGGTGTTGGAGGATTATCTTACCAATGATGAGATCGATACCCTCTTGGACTCTTATATCACCGAAGCACGTCTGGAAGAACATATGGGAGAATATCTGACTGATGATGAGATCTCTGAGATACTGGATAACTACGTGTCGAGTACCACTCTGGAAGAACTCCTGAGTGATTATCTAAGCGATGCAGAGATAGACGAACTGCTGGATACCATGAGGGGAGATATAATGTCCGAGCTAGAGGATACCATGGACGATTACGTCCAGTACTCAGATCTGGAGCATGAGCTCGAGGAACAGAAGGATGAATACGTCAGTCCACTCGCCTTGATCGGGCTGATAGCCGCCGTACTGGCCATACTGATCGCTCTGTTCGCAGTGTTCAAGAAGGGCGGAACTGAAGTAGTGCCCTTGGATGCTGAGGATGAATTTGTGGATGACGGGAGCCTTGAAGAAGATGGCCATTCGGATGATGGTGCAAGCTTCAGTTAATTTTCGGGCGATACATCCCAATGACACGATGCAAAATGATGCAAATCCTAACGTGACGTGTATGGTGGATACTGTTCACTCACGCAACCACCGTTTGATCTCCCTGAGACCTAGCATCTCCAAAATATCCCCTCTCACCTGCTGCTCTGTACCATCACCCTGTAAAGGGTCCTTTATATATTGAGGCACACATGCTGAGAGATAAGTGGATGCAATCCACGGCACGCAATCTGCGTTTGAAAATCTCTCTTTCTTCGTAAACGCCGTTTGATATATGTCCCGCAAACACTGTTTAATTGCACTTTTAATAAAGTAGTGACAATAGTCATTTTCTAATAGTAAAGCTTATATACAATCTTGACGCAATAATTATTACAAAAAAAGGGGTTGTTGTAATCCATGAAAAACAAATATTTTACATTGGGAATCACATTGATGTTATTGCTGAGTTTACAAACCATACTAGTCAGTCCTGTCGATGCTACATTAGAAGAACACGATATCTCAGTTAACAACATCATATCCACTTATAATCTATTGAACGAGTATGATCTGTTCGATCCTATACGCATCAACGAGGATGCTGACTTTGAAACACAGGGTTGGGATGGAGACGGTACTTTTGCTAACCCGTACATAATAGAGGGTTACGAGATAGATGGAGGAGGAGTAGGTAACTGTATATACATCGGTAACACCACAGTTCATTTTAAAATTAGAAATAATTTCATACACAACGCCAGTGGTAATAGTGGAGATTTCTTCAGAAATTCGGGTATATATCTTCACGAGGTGACCAACGGAACTATCATCGGCAATATAGGTTACAACAACGCGAACCACGGTATCTACCTGGAATCATCCAAAGGAAATGTTTTGGAGGGAAACAAGATGTACGAAAACCGTCGGGGTATCAAGTTGATCGGAGAAAGCGATGAAAACATCATCAAAGATAATGTGGCAAATAACAATACCTTTGGTATCAACATACGAGAAACCAGCAGTCATAATTTGGTTGTGAATAACACAGTCATCGGTAACGAAAGAGGCATATATGTTAATGTAGAAGTCAATGATAGGCTCATCACAAATACAACCATAATAGGTAATACAATTAATCATAACATAGATACATCTTGGAATTCGGGTTATGGTATATCTGTTAGGAGTAACCATTTCACAAGACGCATACAGTATACCACCGTAGAAAACAATACTTTAGACGGTAACGATATAGGTATTTACATATTTAGGCCTACCTACAATACCGTTAGTAACAATGAGGTCAAAAACAGTACTAGTACGGGTATTTGGTTCGGTAGGTCAGATAACAATATCGTTATTAATAATACCGCGATAAACAATTCCGGACGTGGTTTTTACATATCTAGGATAACCTCCAGCGATTTCATCAACAATACTGCAATCAACAATAGCAACGACGGCATACACATAATCGGAGACCACGACGGATGGGATACGATACCCACTACTGGCAATACAATCACAGGAAGCATAGTAAAGAACAATGAAGGACATGGAATTTACATGGATGGATATACTCGTTCCAACACATACACCCATAACACAATACAAAACAACACAGGTTCCGGATTTTACCTTACCAATAGGGATTTTGACCATACCAGAAACAACCGTATCGAGAACAACATCATATCCCTAAACGGCGAACACGGAATATACATGTACGAATCCCGACTGAACGAACTCCTGAACAATACCATGCTTGGAAATGGTATATACATCGAAGGGACCAATGTTAACCGATGGAACACACATACAATAGATACTAACAACACCGTGGACGGCAAACCCGTTCATTACTTTAAGGATGCTGTAGGAGGTGTGGTACCCACGGGTGCAGGTCAGGTGATCCTAGCCGATTGCGATGGAACCACTGTGGAGAACCAGGAATTCAGCAATGCAACTTTGTTGTTGGGATACTCGGAAGATATCGAAATAATAAACGTCACCGTATCGGAACCTTACCTTCACGGGGTATTCATCTATCACTCCCATCAATGCAGCATAACCGAGAGTACCTTCGTGAATGCCGGTGTTTCGGGTATATATGCCAGTCTATCTGATGACCCTCATATAGATAAAACAAGTGTCATAGGAAGCGGTGCCAGTGGGATACACCTATCAAATTCACACAGAGGTATAGTTGACGATACAAGTATATTTTATGCACCGGATCTCGCAGGGACCGGAGACGGTTTGGAAGTAGAGGGTTCCAACAACGCGGTGATCACCGATAATACCATATTCTCCAACTACAGAGGAATTTACATCCATATGGGATCCACTGATCACATAATCTCCAGAAATCACCTTTTCGACAACAACGACGGATTACATCTAAATGATGCCGGCGCTGGACAGTTGATATATGGTAATAACGTTAGTTACAATGACCGTCACGGGATCTACATCAGTTCTTCCGGAGAAAACATCATCGAGAACAATACCATCGAAAGTAACAACGATGACGGTATCCACATAAGGTCATCTGTTTCATGGATAGTGAATAATTTATTGGCTGACAATGGCAACGACGGAGTCTATATACAACGGACTGCAAACGGTCATTTGATCAACAATACGATATTGAACAGCGGCAGGCGGGGTTTATGGTCACGGGGTGCTACGGGATGGCAGATCGTGTATAACAACATCTCCGGATACAACGATAATTATGGGATCTCTAAGTGGAGTAGTTCCGGTACAGGGACTCCTTTTATTCAAACAGGTGGACACCTGATTGCAAACAATATTGTTACAGGGGGAGGAATATATATTTTACATCCCTCTCAGCCTAGTACCATCGAGGGAAACACCATAACGGATTACTCCGATAGGGGTATCCGATTAGATCAAGGGGCAACTTCTTACTCGAGCACGAAAAATGTTGTTGAAAATAACACACTTACAGCACATCCAGAATCCACCGAGGCAACGGGCATTTTCGTATCCTCCGGATGTTCTGAAACGGACATCGAAAATAACACCATCGAGGACGGTAGAGACGGTATAAATATGGGTTCAAATGATAATTCGGCACAGTTTAACACAGTTCGTAATGTTACCCGATATGGTTTAAGATCAAGTGGCCAGAACAATCGAATAGAAGACAATACGGTGCTCAACAGCCACTACGGCTTTTATCTATCGGGTTCTGATCATTCTGTAGTCGATAATACCATACTCAATTCTAGCTTACACGGAGTATACACATATGACTTACAAGATACACTTGTAAAAAACAACACGATCGATGGAACCCAAGACAACGGGATCGAGATATATTTTAGTTCGAACTTAGAGGTATATAACAACACAATTTTTGATTCGTCTCAGCATGGGATACACCTTTCATCGGCGAACTCATGTGTGCTAAAGGGCAACGCGATGCACGGTACGGGGATCATGATGAGCGGTTGGGATGTTTCCAACTGGAAAAGCCATACCATTTACGAGAACAATACAGTCAACGACTTACCCGTGATATACCTTACCAGTCTCACTGATGGAAGTGTATCCGGTAACGTCGGTCAGGTGATCATAGCAGATTGTGCTGATATGATGATTTCGAACCTTACCATCGAGAACAGTGGGGTGGCCTTATTGCTAGGTTTCTCTGATGACAATACCATCGTTAACAGTACTTTTGTGAACAACACCTACGGTATATACCTGTATTCATCTAACGGGAATCTGATATATCATAATAACTTCATCAACAATATGATCCAGGCCCACGATAATGGCATCAATGTCTGGGATAGTGGATATCCGTCGGGTGGTAACCACTGGTCGGATTGGATTGGGCCAGATGAATACAGCGGTCCTGAACAAGATGAGGCGGGCAGTGACGGTATCGTAGATGAACCCAGAGAGATAGAGGGAGGTGATAGCGAAGATAGATACCCATGGACTCTTGAAAACGGCTGGAGCTTAGAAGGGCCATCTGTGATATTGAGCAGCCCAACCGGTGGCGAAGAATGGGTGATGAATACAGATAACCATATCAATTGGACCGTTGTACCTGGAGATGGAGCTGTAACTGGTGTAGATATAGATTTTAGCCTCGATGGAGGCGATACCTGGACAAGCATAGTGATCGATGCTCCTGACACAGGGACTTATATCTGGACGGTTTCTGGCGATGTAACATCTGAAGCTATAATACGTATCTACGTGCACGACGAAAATCACCGTATGGGTTCTGATATGAGCGGGCTATTTTCTATCATCTCAACACCATCTGTTCCAGAAAACTTTGATTCCACAGGTGGTGATGAAGAGGTGATCCTTGATTGGGATACACCTACAAATGATGGTGGGTCTGAGATACTGGAGTACATATTATACTGGGGCATAGATCCAAGCGAGCTTAGCAATACTATCACCTTACCCGCCGCCGAAGGTACTAGTTATATACACGAAGACCGTACAAATGGAATAACTTACTATTACCGCATCAGCGCTGTAAATAACGCTGGTGAAGGGGACCTATCCGAGATGGTCCATGCAACACCTGCAACTACTCCTTCTTCTCCACAGAACCTAGAAGCGATACCTGGTGATGGATATGTACTACTTAATTGGGAAGAACCATTATCCGATGGTGGTTTAGATATCACTAATTATACTATCTATCGAGGTCTAACGAGTGGGGAACTCACAGCACTAACCACCATAGATGCTGTTTTAAATTACACTGATGAAGACGTGATAAACGGTGAAATCTATTTTTATCAGGTAAGGGCAGTAAATGACCTTGGTCCAGGTGAACTATCCGAAGAAGTCGATGCAACTCCTGCCGCAGTTCCTTCCGCACCGCAAAATTTACAGGCGACTTCAGGTGATGGGCAGGTCTTATTGATATGGGACGAACCGATCTCGGACGGAGGTTGCGATATCACCAATTATACTATTTATCGTGGTACTTCTACAGGAGAATTAACTTGGTTTATAACCATCGGCCCAGTTTTAAATTACACCGATCAAAATGTTACAAATGGAATAACTTATTTTTACCAAATCAGTGCGGTCAATTCCGCCGGTGAAGGTCACCTATCCGATGAGATAAGCTCCACTCCAAGAACCGTTCCAACATCTCCTCTAAATTTTTCAGGAACTGCCGGTGATGAACAAGTAATACTTAGCTGGGATGCGCCTTCTGACGACGGAGGCTCCCCCATCCTTGAGTACAGGATATACCGTGGTTTTAACTCAGGAGATTTATCTTTCCACCAAAGCGTCGATGCCGACCAAACCACATATACGGATATCGATTTGACCAACGGGGTAACATACTATCATCAGATAAGTGCAGTTAACCTTGTCGGAGAGAGTGAGCTATCTGATGAGATAAGTACTATACCGGCAACCACCCCTTCTGCTCCAGAGAACTTACAGCTAACTCCAGATGATAGAGAGATATTATTGGTTTGGGAACCTCCATCGTCCGATGGTGGTACAACCATTACAAATTACATCATCTATCGTGGTGAAAACAGTGGAGATCTAACACACTTGATCACTGTTGGCGATGTTCATGAATACATTGATGGGGATGTAGTGAACGGGATAACGTATTATTATCGAGTGAGCGCTGTTAATTTGGTTGGTGAAGGCGATCTATCTGATGAAGTAAGCGCCACACCAGCTACAACTCCATCGGCACCTCAAAATTTAGAAGCCACTGCAGGAGATGAACAGGTGTTTTTACGATGGGACGAGCCACTGTCCGACGGTGGAGGTGTGATCACTAATTACAATATTTATAGGGGTACAACTAGCGAGGATATCATACATCTTGCCACGATCAACAACATCCTCGAATTCACAGACGAAGATGTGACCAATGGTTTAACATATTATTATCGGGTGAGTGCCGTTAATTGGGCTGGTGAGGGCGACCTATCTGTTGAGGTAAGTGCCACCCCAGCTTCAACTCCATCAGCCCCAGAGAACGTTAGAGCGTCTGCTGGTGAAGATGAGATAGTTCTAGATTGGGACGAGCCTATATCCGATGGCGGGTTTGCTATTACGAATTACAATATATATCGTGGTAGTACTGAATTAACTCTGATAGCAACTATAGGCAATGTTTTAGAATATACTGATGAGGATGTCACAATCGGTGTGACATATAGTTATAAGATAGCTGCTGTTAATGCTCTAGGGGAAGGGAAATTGTCTGAGGAAGTTAGCGCAACGGTACTAGGAGATATAACTGAGCCTTCGGCCCCTAATAACTTGGAAGCTATTGCTGATGATGAAGAGATCACATTGACCTGGGATCCACCTACCGATGATGGTGGTTCGGTAGTGATCGAGTACAAAATCTATCGCGGGACCACTAGTGCTGATCTATCTTTACAAAACACTGTTAGTGGTGATAGTACTATATTTACAGATATAAGTGTGACAAATGGTGTAACTTATCACTATAGGATAAGCGCGGTTAATGTTGCAGGAGAAGGCCCGTTATCCAATGAGGTGAGCGCCACACCGGCAACTACACCATCTACGCCTATGTATTTACAATCCATCGCTGGTGATGGAATAGTATATCTCGAATGGAGTGTTCCATCATATGATGGTGGAGCTGAGATCACTAATTACCGGATATATAGGGGTACAACTAGTGGGGATCTTACACTATTAAAAGTGGTTGACAATATCCTCGAATATAACGATGAAGATGTGACAAATGGGATAACTTATTATTATCAAGTCAGTGCTGTCAATTGGGCCGGTGAAGGAGATCTATCTGATGAAACAACTGCAACACCTATAACCGTCCCCTCAGCTCCTCAGAATTTAGAAGCTACTGCAGGTGATGAAAGGGTGATCCTGCGGTGGGATGAACCGTCTTCTGATGGAGGTTCAGAGATCATCAATTACCGTATCTACCGGGGTACTACAAGTGGAAGGCTTTCCCTATTGACTGTGGTCGGCGATGTTTTAGAGTATAATGATGAGGCAGTGACAAACGGCATGATTTACTACTATCGTATCATAGCGGTAAATGCTGCAGGGGAAGGCGCAACATCTGACGAAGTAAATGCAATGCCCTATCTCGAAGGTTTTTCACCTATCGATCTGATATTGGATGTTTCTCCTACCGCTGGAGAATCACCCTTGGAAGTAAATATCACTATAAGCGCATATAATGAAGGGAACACCGGCGGTTATATCGATTTAACAATAGATGGAGATATAGTCTACTCCTTGTTTGTCCCTGCAGGTAATAGTTCGCACCACTCCTTCAACCATACTTTTGATGAGTTAGGAGAGTATCTAATCGGTTTTGAAGAACTGTCGCAGCTCGTCACCGTATCTGGTACAGATGACGATCTACCGCCGGACGATGATGATGATCTACCACCGGACGATGATGATGATCTACCGCCGGACGATGATGACGATCCACCATCGGACGATGATGACAAAGAAGATGAACCGGCTACTGCCGCCGGTACACTTTCCAAATATTGGTGGCTGATATTTCTACCGCTGATCATATCAATAGGTTTGTTTATCATCCTAAAACTCGGTAAAGAAGACGGGTCTTTTGGAAAAGAGCTGGAAGAAGAAACGGTAGATAGTGAGAAGGATGATGTTTGATCATCATTATAAACTATCAGTGATAAAGGCTAGTAATAAAGAAGGGTATTTGTTTCCCATCACAGCCTTCTAAAGTAATTTACAAGTGTACCTATACCTTCTATCTCTACTTCTATGATATCTTTATCACCGATAGGTCCAACGCCAGAAGAGGTACCGGTCGCAATCAGATCTCCTTTCTCTAGTGTCATGTAAGAAGTGATCTCCTCTATCAATTCAGGTACGCTGAATATCATCTTATCGATAGACGAAGTCTGCCTGATCTTTCCATTCTGTTTTAACGTAATCTTTGCTTGATGGGGAACTGAATCTACCGTCGCTATATAGGGTCCAAAGGGACATGATTTATCAAATGATTTGCCTCTTACCCAATTCTGTTCTATTCTTTGATCGTCCCTGTTTGAAACATCATTAACGCAAGTAAATCCCTTTACAAAGTCCATAGCCTCTTCTGCAGTTACATCCTTACATCTGTTACCTATAACCACACCAAGTTCAGCTTCAAAATCGATCCGATCTTTTTTTGGTAAGAGTTCTATCGTTTCTTCATGTCTAGCTATACAGTTAGGACCTTTAAGAAAAAGAGATGGACGTTTTGGAATATCACGTCCTGTTTCTTGAATGTGATCCTCGTAATTCAATCCTACACAGACAATTTTTGTAGGTCTGCTAGGCGGAAGTATCTTAAGATCCGATGGTTGGTACAATCTATTCCCAGAATTTATCTTTCCCTCAATTATTTTTCCTTCCCGGATCGTACCGGTATTATCTTCAAACCTTACGTACCTCATAAAATTGGTAAGAATTAAGCTACTTAATGAATATTATGATGACTAAAATGTTCGATACGATGGTATCTTAGAGTATCTCCCAATCATCTCCTTCTGGAATGCCGTGATGTCTTACTTGAGGTCGGTCTTCCTTAGAACCCCATTTATCCCCTTTACTTTCATATCCTGTTAGACTTTGATATGAACGTGACCTAACGTTAGGGGAAGGTTTTTCAGTGTTCCTACTGGGTTTTTCGAATTGTATCTTTTTCAGATCGCGAAGATGTCGTTGATTCTCCATCTCCTTTCTTTCTGCAGAGTTCAATGATCTTTTTGCCCTTGTTTTGGAACTGGACCAACCTCTCTGTAAGCTTGGAGTGGGTGTACTTTGTATGGCTTTAGAAAAGTCTAACGTTACCGTTGGTTCTTTTTCTTTCATCGCTTTTGATACTTCTCTCGTTTTATCTATCGCTATAACTCCACCAATGTATGCGAATATAGCAGTGATGATGTAACTGTTGGGTGAGTATGGAAGTCCTCCTATAACTGAGATGAAAAATGATGTCCAATACATCTCTAGAAAGTCAACATAGGGTGCTAAAGCGGGAACTTCATATGCCGACGCGATCAATGCTGAAGGCATGGCAAACCAGCTATCGAGTTCGGTAGGTAGAATAGCCCGATTCACCGCGAAGTGTACGACTCCGATGACGATCAAAGCTATCATCGAGGCAAAGAGACCCTTTTTTGGTCCTCCCGTCCTCCGTCCGCCAACATACCCAGCTAACATCGGACCAAAAAGAGGAAGCCACCAGAGCAGTGCTGATAATACAACTATATACTTAACACCGCTCCAGAAGTCGAAGGTCACCTCACCGATCTCTTTTATCTTTTTAACGGCGCCTTCATCTTCTTCCTCTGTTGTTTTTATGCGAATCAGACCCTGTTCTAATAGTTTCTTAGTAGTAGGGTCCATATTCCCATCCTTCTTTTTTTTCCCGAAGTGCATCCTATCCCAGCTATATGCGTCTGACTCTCGTCAGACAATACATAATACGTACTTATTCATATATAATATTTTGCATTGTTGCTTGATCACGTCATACAGACTCCTTCAAGGAGTTCAAAGCTTCCTCTAACTTCGTCAGATGTTTATCACCAAGTTCTTTCGCCCTTCCTATAGTAGTTGCTTGGGAGTATATTCTATACTTAGGCTCGGTGCCGGAGGGTCGTATCAATACCCATCCATCGCTGTATAGTATCTTCAAACCATCGGTATCGTCATATTTTTTATCAGAAAAGGTCATCTTTAATTTATTCATCAGTTCCTCTTTTAGATCGTCAGGACAAGGTACTCCTCTTTTATCCAAAGCATACTTGGGAAGTTCTTCTATTATCTGAGATAAGGGCTTGTTTTCTTTTACGAGTAGTTCCACGATCTTCACCGCAGTCATAGGTGCGTCTCTGCAGAATTGATGATCTGCAAATATGAGACCGCCGTTCTCTTCACCTCCGAATATGGCACCTGATTCTATCATCTTTCTTGCTACTATCGGCGAGCCCACTGCGGTATAGATCAATTCTCCACCACATTCCTTTACAACATCTTCCACGCTACTGGATGAGCTAACAGGGGTGACCACTTTTCCTCCGCCGTTCTCTTTGACAATCTCCTTTGCCATCAACGTTAAGGTCTTGTCACCATGTAAGAAATTCCCTTTTTCATCGAAGAAAATAGCTCTATCCGAGTCGCCGTCATGGGCGATACCAAGATCAGCACCAACGTTGACCACCATCTTTTTTAAGTCCTTGAGATTCTTTTCTGTAGGCTCACTTTCGTGTCCGGGAAAAGTTCCGTCCAACTGGGCGTTCAAGGTGATTACTTTACAGCCGAGCTTTCTCAGCAAATAGGGTGTAGATAAACCTGCGACTCCGTTGGCACAATCGATCACCACCTTTATACCAGCATTTCTAATGAGCTCTCTATCCACCGCATCGAGCACGGCTTTATGGTATGATCTCAACGGATCGTCCTTTGTCATAGAGCCTACTTCCTTCCATGAAGGGATGTTGAACTGCTTGGAGAAATATATATCTTCGATCTCCTTTTCCACGTCCTTTAAAAATTCTGTCCCATCCCCAGCAACGACCTTTATACCGTTGAACTCCGGGGGATTGTGTGATGCTGTTATCACCACCCCCATATCCGCGTTTTCACGAACGTAATACTGCACGGCCGGTGTGGGTGCTTCTCCTAGATCTATAACCGATATTCCGGTGGACATCAGGCCGCTCGAAACTGCGGATTTTAGCATCTGGTTAGATACTCTACTGTCGGTACCGATAGCTACTTTCCCAATTTTTAACCATGTGCCTATAGCCCTGCCTAGGTCTCCTGCTAGGGTCATATCCATATCTTCGTTGACCACTCCCCGTACTCCGTTGGTACCGAATAATCTTGTCACCTAATCACTCCTTCTTAGTTTTTCATCTGTATGATCGCCATCCACGATAACAGCGTCTGCAACAATGCATCCTTTCAAAGACGAACCACTTTCGACGGTCACATCGTAGCCTATGATCGAGTCTTTTATCACACATCCTTCGTCTATCTCAACACCATCTAGTACTATAGAGTTGGATATATCACAATCTTCCAATGTGCAGTCCATACCGATGGTTACGTGATCTCCGAGCTCTCCTTCCACATAGCTTCTCTCTCCTATCAAGTGGTTTATACCTTGTTCTTTTTCATGCAGTTTAAGAAGAGTTCTATTAGCTTCTAAAAAGCTCGTCGGACGTCCACAATCTATCCAGTGACCGCTAAATTTGAAACCGTAGAATCCTTTGTCTATGAGTTGAGGGAATATCTCTCTTTCCATGGATACTTTTTCACCGATGGGGATCAAGTCTAGTACCTCGGGTTCAAGTATATAGTGACCCGCATTGATGGTATTAGAAAATGCTTCCCACGCATTGGGTTTCTCTTCGAAACGCAGTATCCTTCCCATGTCATCCAACTCAAAGATACCGAATTCTTCGGGATTATCCACTTCCCACGCTGAAATCGCTCCGATGGCTTCTTTGCTTTTAAAGAACTTGAAATACTCTTCTAAATCGATGCTGGATATGATATCGGCGTTGATAACGAAGAAGGTATCGTCCAGATACTCTTCAACATTTTTAACCGCTCCACCTGTGCCCATGGGCTTCGGCTCGTCTACGACGTGTATCGTTTTACCTTCCACATCGTATTCGTCGAAATAGTCCCTTAACATCTCTATCTTGTAATTAGATGCTAGTATCACCTCATCCACACGCTCCGGTAACGAATCAACAACATGCTGTATCAACGGTTTATTCATTATCGGTAACAACGGTTTAGGCGTTGTAAGGGTCAACGGTCTCATCCTAGTCCCGAATCCTCCTGAAAGTATGACAGCTTGCATGGTTCAGAATAATGTGGTGACTTAAATAAAGGTTGCGATTGGACTCAGATAAATCTCATCTTAAGCTCGTACTCACCATACTTCCTCTTTTTCTCTATATCGTAGCCCATCTTTTCGAACACTTTTAGCATCTTTTTGTTGTCCGCTAGTACCTCGGCTGTGAATCCATATAGACCTTGGTTCTTAGCTATCATCGTGAGGTATTCTATCAGTGTAGAACCTATACCAAGGCCCTGATATTCATCACGGACCATGACCGATATCTCCGCCACGTTCTGGCCCTCTTTGATGCGGTAATCTGCTTCACCTATCATACGGTGAGGTCCTTCTATCTCCGGGTCGATCACCACTATGGCCATCTCCTTTTTGTAGTTGATCTGGACGAAATCCTGCCTTCTTTCATGGGGCATGTCCTTTCTGGGACTCATGAACCTCTTGTATCTGCTCTCGTCAGACAAAGCGTAGAACAGGTCCTTCAAGAGCTCGTCGTCCGTGGGTTTCATAGGTCTAAATATGTAATCCTTACCATTTATCTCCCTTATGGTTTCCAGCTCTTCGGGATACCTTCCACCTTCTTCCAGAACAAGTGTCTGCTCTGAGAAGACCAATTTATTCTTCTTTGCCTCCTTGAGAAGCTCTTCTCTGAATTTAGGATGGGCGATGTTGATCAGTTCCATGGCCCTCTGTCTGATGTTCTTCCCGTGAAGGTAGGCTATTCCGTATTCGGTGGCAACGTATTGAACGTCCCCTCTAGTTGTAACCACACCGGCTCCTTCGTTCAGATGTGTCACGATCCTGGATATTTCACCGTCCTGCGCGGTGGATGATAGTGCTATGATCGATTTACCTTCCTTAGCGTAAGAAGCGCCCCTCATGAAATCGGCATGGCCACCGATACCGCTGTAAAAGCTGTAACCTAACGAATCCGCACATACCTGCCCGGTAAGGTCCACTTGAAGAGCGGTATTGATAGCGGTCATCTTGTAGTTCTGGGATATAACGAAGGGATCGTTGGTGTAATCCGTAGGTCTCAGCTCTATAGCAGGGTTGTCTTCCACAAAGTCGTACAATTTACGGGTCCCCATCAAAAACGAAGCTACGCTTTTACCGGGGTTGATAGTTTTCTTCTTGTTAGTGACGATACCGTTTTCCATCAACTCTGCTAGGTCTTCCGAAAGCATCTCTGTGTGGATACCTAGATCACTCTTTTTGTCCAGATGTGATAGGATGGCATTTGGGATCGTGCCGTATCCTATCTGAACCGTTGACTCATCTTCCACTAATCTGCTGACGTGCTTAGCTATCTTAACGGCGACGTCGGTGGTAGCTATGGGTTCGAATTCAAGTATATCCTCTTCGTGGAATACCAGATAGTCTATATCGTCAACATGCAGGAAAGTATCGCCGTGCACCCTTGGCATCTTGGGGTTGACTTGTGCTATTATCATCTTGGAGTTATCCACAGCTGATTTGACAATGTCAACGGCGACCCCAAGACTCACCCATCCGTGCTCGTCAGGAGGAGACACCTGTACCAGGGAGACGTCCAGAGGCACTCGTCCAGTCTTAAAGAGGTTTGGAATATCTTTCATGAAGATAGGAGTGTAATCAGCCGCACCCTTGGCGACGGCATCCCTTGTGTTATCGTCAACGAAGAAGGCATTGTGTCTGAAGCGGTCTTCGAACTTATCCTCCGTATATGGTGCTACACCGAGGGTCTGTATATGAAAGATCTCCGTGTCGTAGAATTGATTGGCCAATTCCATCAATTGATTAACAAGATACTGGGGCTCTGCGGCACCCGAGCCTACGAAAACCCTTTCTCCCCTACCTATCTTACTGAGAGCCTTTTCGGCCTCAACATATTCTACATCGTACGGCATCTTTAAACACCCATTATAGTAATTGTTGGAGTTACTTAAGGTTTGTTGGTGATAAGATTGGCATATTAACATTTTTTAGACGATGTTTCCAAAACTAACGGATTTTATTCTATAGAATATGCAATATGGCTATCAAACCGAGATGCAAATATTATAAACAAAATTAAAGAAAGGATTAGTGAATAACTGGGCGCTCACCTCGTTTCAACTGCTCACGATTCTCGGTGATTTAACGAGGTTAATTCCTCGCCATCCGGTCGGATAACTGGGTGCATATACGCTTCTGGGTTCACTCCGTTCACCCAAATCGTTCGCTACGCTCACGACTTCACATCATACCCCAGCTCCTTGTACGCAATCGTGAGCCGTTTGATCCTTTTATTTGGAGAACCGCATTTATCCTAATTACTTGTAAGCTTTCTTTCTATGTTCTACAGTGAGTATACTGATGGTATTATCGAATATATCAAAAAATACCCTGTAATCACCAACTCTTAATCTCCATACCCGATCATTAGCAATATATTTTGTATTATTATGTTGTCTTGGATCCATACCATACGTATTTACTTGCCTTCTAAATTCAGCTAATTTGCTTTTGATTCTTTTATGAATTTCAGGCGGAAAACCTTCGAGTTTATCGATGAATGTTTGCTTTGCTTCAAAGTAGTATTCAGAGGATTTGGAGGAATATGACATGCCTTATTCCTCTTATCTCTCGTTCTCGGAACTCAAGATATCATCTAGCGGTCTTCCCTCTTGTTTCCTTGCAATTTCGATTTCCTTCTTTACTTTCTCAGTAAGTTCCTTCTTCTCAATGTTTCTTAAAAGATTTCTAAGAAGCTCGCCTCTGGAGGTATAGTCTCCTTTTTCAACAAGTTCATCTATCAGTTTTATTTGATCGTTTGTCGCTCTGAAACTGATGGTTTTTGTAGCCATGTTGTATACCATTGTATATCATGGTATATGTAATTTGCGGTTTCCACATCTTAAACTCCTCACCTGTTAAACAGCTTATCCCTTTTTAGTAAAAATATCAGAGAGGTATCGGGTTATTGTGCAAGTGATCATTACGGAGTAGTTGCAGAGATAGTGGTTTAAGTAGAAGAAAATTAAAAATTATCTTACATGGTTCCGATATCATGGTAAATTACGATAAGATCTTAGGATCGATCCAAAACAAATACGATGAACTTAAGGATACTTCAGGTTCTCAGACTTTGAACACCGTCGCACGAAAAATGTTTTCAAAGCTACCCGATGATAAAGGTGAATCTATAGAACTATTCGACTTTTTGGTTTGCCAAGGTGATTGGAAGATATTTTGGTTGGTGACCGAGTGGATAAAAAGGAAAGAATTGTATGACCTAGAATTTATGGAATACTATGAAAGATGGTTGTATGATTACATCGATGACTGGGGAAAATGCGATGTATTCTGTTACCGGGTACTGAACCCCATGCTAGAAAGGCATCCTCATCTTTTTGAAAATGTGATGAAGTGGACAAAATCACAGAAAACTTATGTGCGAAGAGCGGTGCCGGTGAGTCTGCTGCAGTCCTCTCGCAGTTTCAAAGTGAATCAAAGCGTCGATAGGGTTTTCACCGTTGTAGATAATTTGAAAAATGACCAAGAGGTACACGTTCAAAAAGGGGTTGGATGGCTCCTTAAATATGCTTATCTGACTTATCCTGAGGAGGTATACAACTATCTAAAAGATAATGTAGAAAACTTTCCACGAGTGGTATTCCGATATGCACTTGAAAAAACTCCCGCGGAAGTCAAAAGGGAATTGATGAGCCTCTAAATTGCAATATGTCGATCTAGTACTAAAAAAAATGAAAGATAACCGACCTACTACGTTTCGGTCGGTTTTGGAAGTAACTCTTGAAATCAGACCAAGACCTTTTCGATCTTCTCCATAGCCCAATCGATGTTCTCCTTAGTTATCACTAACGGAGGAGCGAACCTAAGTACAGTTCCTCGGGTGTCCTTTACCAGTATTCCCTCTTCCTTTAACGCTTCGGAATAGGGTCTGGCTTTAACAACCAGTTCCAGGCCTATGAAAAGTCCTCTTCCTCTTACCTCTTTGATGAGAGGGCTATCCAGAGCTTTTAATCTTTCCTGCAAGTACTCCCCAAGTTCAAGGGAATTTTCAACAAAGTTTTCTTCTTCTATCACCTCGAGAGCCCTTACCGCTGCAGCTACACCAAGAGGGTTCCCGCCAAATGTGGAGCCGTGTGAACCTGGGTCGAACACATCCATCACCTCTTTGTCGGCCGCTATCGCAGATACGGGATAAACTCCGGCGCTCAATGCTTTACCCAGTATGTATATATCGGGTACCACGTCTTCCCAATCACATGCGAACATCTTACCTGTTCGGCCTAGACCCGTTTGGATCTCGTCTGCAATGAACAGCACGTTATTCTCCTCACAAATATCACGAGATTCTCTAAGGTATCCTTCCGGTGGAGGTACGATGCCCCCTTCACCCTGCATGGGTTCTATCAAGAATCCTACCGTGTTAGGGCCGATGGCTTCTTTCAAAGCCTCTACATCTCCGAAAGGTATGATCTTGAATCCCGGTGTAAAGGGTCCGTAGCCTTTTTTGTACTCTAAGGTGGTGCTGAAAGAAACCACGGTTATGGAACGTCCGTGGAAGTTGTTTGCACATACGATAATCTCCGCCTTATCCTCGGGAACACCTTTGACAAAATATCCCCATCTTCTTGTAGCTTTAATAGCGGTTTCCACAGCTTCGGTTCCCGAGTTCATGGGCAGTACTTTGTCTTTACCTGTCAGTTCGGAGACTTTTTTGTAAAATAGTCCAAGCTGATCGTTCATGAAAGCACGAGAAGTAAGTGTAACTTTATCCGCCTGTTCTTTTAGTGTTTTTATCACCTTGGGATGACAATGACCGTGGCTTACAGCAGAGTATGCACTCAACATATCCATATACCTCTTACCGTCCACATCCTCGACCCAAACACCTTCTGCCTTCGAGATCACAACGGGTAGAGGGTCGTAATTCTTAGCGCCGTACTTTTTTGTCAACTTTATCAATTCTTCGCTTTTTTTCATGTTTATCCCTTCTTTTTTTCAGCGGAATCCGTTCTTTCGCCTTTTCGGCAGATATCGAGAAAGAGACGTCATATTAAAATTCTTTTAGAGAAAGTGAGAAAAAAACCGTATAAGTATATATCTTTGAATTAATTATATAAATATATATTATGTAAATTTACATTACCGACACAGGATCACCCTCGGTTGTTCAAAAAGCGCATACAAAATCTATTTTCGAAAAGATCCGGGGTGTGTGTTATTCTGTAATTATTTCGTTTCATCTTTAACACCTTCCTTTTCTAATCCTTCAAAATAAGATCCAAGGATATCTGAACGGCATTTTCTCCAAAATGCCTGTTCAGGAGTTTCTAGA
>PWKY01000016.1 GCA_003560595.1 Thermoplasmata archaeon
GAAATCGTCATATCCAGAATATTATTACTTACTTAAATATTTTGTGCTACTGCGATAGTATATGTAGTAGGTTATAAAATATTCGGGCTATGATTTAGACCTTTTTACGGTGCCCTCAAAACTTAAAAAATTCTTATTTAATAAAGGCATCCTATACAAACACATCGAAGCTCTGGGTGGGTTGGGTATAGAAGATTATAGGGAACGAATGAAAACAGATGAATGGAAAAAGGCTTTTACCGAGTTAATCGAATTCGCTTCTGAATCTCCAACCGTTATAATGTGTCTTGAAAAAGAACCCTCAAAATGCCACCGCAGGTTCATCTCCGAAAGGTTGGAGGATAGGGGTTGGGAAGTGATCCACCTTGGTAGAGGTGGCAGTTGGAAGGGGAGTACGCTGGATGATTTCTCACCTGGTCAAGAAAATACATCTGGGTCCACATGATGTAATGAAGAAGATAGTACTGCCACAGTTTCATTCGAAACCGTAACTCTTGTTAAAGCTAGTTCATGAACACCTTCTCTTAGATAAAAGCTATTGTTTTTTGGGGAGGTGATGCATAATCCATCTGTTGTAATATACATGGGTTGATCCCACCATCCCATCCGGTACTCTATGATGGTGTCGCCTTCACCTAGGCGACCCCCGAATTTAACGTAGTCGATACTCGCCATCGGGCCACCTTCCGCATCAAATTCAAACACTTCTCTAGATAGTTCTCCTTGTTGTGATATCCTTTTAGCCTTGAACAATAGATCCTCTATATTTTCTTCTACGGTCCGGGTGAGCCTTATTCGAGAAACCTCTCTGTATCCATATGCTGTAGTAGGTATAAGTAATCCCAAAAGTAAGCACATCAGCATGAGTTTGAAAGGCATCTCGATCACACCCCTTCCATCCCCTCGTATATCTCTCAATTTAGATCACCTACACTAACTACGATACCCAACTCGTATGCGGTCGAACGTTTCAAAGTGATCACAGTTCCGTCCAAAGGAAGTTCGATCTCACTAGCTCCTCCATCGTTATTCATCACGTTTACATCTAGTTCTAAGCTTCCTTCTTTACCTCCGGTCAACCGATATCTAATCTCCGAAGGCATCCTTCCCCCACAGCGAACATATTCAACTCTAGATAAAGAAGATATAGATAGCTCGACCCTCCGTACATTACCGGGTTCAGATCTCCATACCTCTTCCGCCGCACGTTTGAATTTACTCAATTCGTCTTGGAGCATCTCCTCTATACGCTGGTCTCTATAGTGATTGGAGATGGAATATACTGATGGGATGACTACAACCATAACCACCGCTATAACCATCATCTCTAGGGGTAATCCCGGCAGGTCTCCTTTCTTATCCCTTGCTAGAGCCCTCATAGTCGCCCCCATATTATCCCCCATCATAACTTTTTCGATTACCTAAAATGCACAACACTTATTAGCACGATGTTACTAAAGAGTATTAAATGGTAGCTAGACCAGGAAATAACATTAACCAGGTGGAATACTTACAATCTATAGTGGGTAAGTATTTTCCGATCTACCGAACCGAAGTAGAGTACGATATAGTCAACCTGTACATCCGCATCTCTCCGGAGCAGGATATTGAAAAACCTTTTAACGATCTAAGAAAAGAATTGGTTCCCCAAAATTTTATTCCACATATACGTGAGATACAGGGAGAATTCATACTCAGTGTAAAGGCTCAACCCGCTCAGAGATATAGAGGTATCAAAACAAATCTTATCATGCTATTGATAACCATAGGGACTACACTTATCGCGGGTATGTGGTGGTGGTCATCATACGATCCTCAGAACGGAGGATTTTTTACACTTTACAATTTACTCAATGGAGGACTTTACTTCACGTTACCACTGATGACCATACTCGGTATCCATGAGATGGGTCATTACATGATGGCCAGATATCACGGGATAAAGGCCTCATTACCATTTTTTATTCCTTTCATACCTCCCCTTGGAACCATCGGGGCGTTTATCAGTATAAGAGAACCGATACCGGACAAAAAATCATTACTTGACCTCGGTGTCGCCGGTCCTATATGCGGTTTTATCGTCGCTGTACCAGTATCGATCTTAGGGATATATTTAGGAACAACCATGGGCCGCCCGGTTCCAGCAGACATGGAAGGGACCTTCATGTCCATAAATTTCCCTATAATCATGCAGGCTATCTCTTACATCATGCCCTTCCCAAGTGACGCCATGCTTCATCCAACCGCCTTTGCTGGCTGGATCGGCTTTTTAGTGACCGGGCTGAATCTATTACCTGCAGGACAGCTTGATGGGGGCCACGTAGCTAGAGCACTTTTTGGAGATCAAGCAAAATATGCAAGCTACGCAGCAGCAGCATTCCTAGTAATAGTTGGTATCTTTTGGTACCCAGGATGGTTGATGTTCGCTCTTTTCATCTTCTTCTTAGTGGGGTTGAAACATCCACCACCACTCAACGATATGAGCAACCTAGATACAAAACGCAAGGCGGTCGGTGTTTTCGCAGTTTTATTATTGTTGACTTGTTTCCACCCTATCCCAGTGGAACAGATAACATACTCACATGATTTTTCACTCGAACTGATAGGGGAAGAACCCGTGAGAACACTCTCAGTCAACGAAAGTGCCGAGTACTTGGTAAATATAACTAATAAAGGTGAACCCGCATCGGACATATATAATGTGAGCTATTCTCTCAGCAATTCCACCGCTTGGTCCGCTCGATTGTACGTTAAGAACGAAACAGGATGGTCTCCCGTTGCTTTTAATTTCACCTCTGTAGAATTGGAACCCGATGAGACTACCGAGTTCAGATTAGAAGTTCAGCCCGAAGAACATGCCTTACCTCGTACGGATATTGAATTCAAAGGTGTATCTGAAAATACAGGGAGAGAAAGATCTATTGATCTATCTGTGAGGTTGATTTATTCATTTACATCTGAAGTACGTGGTGAACGTGTAGTCCAGGTTATAGACGGTACAGCCACCTTTGAAATTGATATAATCAATCTAGGTCATCATGATATTTTCAATATAAGTACAGATAATATATCTAGAGAAGGCTGGTCGATGATGTATCACTATGAAGATCAAGAAGGTGAAAGTTTACAGATCAACCTTTCAGCCGGATCCCAGGTGACCTTTACGGGAGAAATGAGCTCTCAAGAAAATGAAACATGGGAGTTTCTACCGGTTTATGCTAATATACATATAGAATCACAGGGGACTAGGGAATATGTTCATATAGAAGTCATAGGCGTCCAGACCGATTAAATCTTTTCAAACAGAAGGTAGTGCCTTTCGAGTGACGAATGTACCTTCGTACTATAGCCTTCCAAAAATCTAAACCCTTTAGCAGCATCTATGAATTTTTTATCAGGTAGTATCAGTGAGAGAGACCCTCCTTTTTTTAATCTCTCCTTGGCCACTCTAAAGAATCTCTTGTAAAGATTCCCTGTGCATTCTCCCGATGTTGAGGCAGCCCTACCGTAGGGTGGATCGGTTACTATATTATCTAGCTCGTAAGGGATAGTATCACCCATATCTCCCAATTTTACCGGACATTCAAATCCAAACTCTTTCAAGTTCCTTATGCAACCATTCACCATGTTTTTATCTATATCTCCACCCGAAGCATTGAGTCCAAGATGAAGTGCCTCCATAAGTATGCCCCCGGTTCCGCAAAAAGGGTCGTGTAAAGTCTCTCCCTCTTTAACCCTTGCCAGGTTAACAAGAGCTCTTGCATACCTAGGTTCAAGTGAGATAGGTGAAAAAAAAGGTCTGTTCTTTACCTCTCTTGATCTATATCCTTCTTTATCGGAAGAATACAATAATTTACCGACATGACATTTTTTTGTGAAAAGGACCACTATTTGATGGTCTGGATCTATCAAATCGATGGGATTATCTAACTCATCTCCTAGTATCTCTTTGATCTCTTGTGTTTCTCCCTCAGCTCCAGCTATACGTCTTGTCTCCACCTTGGCACTGCCTTCCGGAAGTTCGACTTTTAGGTTCCCTTTAAGTATATCCTCCTGTTTCCCCGTATATTCATGAAGAAGAACCCGGTGGGTTAACCCCAATCTAGGAGCTATGTATTCCACAGTGCAATCGGTTTCAAGGACCAATACCTCTTTTGATGATCCTTTTTCCTTCCATCGGCAGCCTTTGCCTTCTATAACAGCCTTTACTTCTGCAGAAGATAATCGATAATAGGGTCCTACTAACTCAAAAATAAGTTCAACCATTTATCAGTTCTTGGAGTTTGGTTCTCAGTTTAACCTCTGTAAGGCTTTCAACAAAAACTACTTCTTCGTTTATCACTACAGTTGGAACGTGTGTTATATCGTATTTTTCTATAAGGCCTGGATTATCTCTTGCTTCAAGGTACTTTACTTCTACTTCTTCAAATTCCGGAGTTATCCTTTCTATCAATTCCTTAGCTGGCGGACAATCAGGACATGTGTCCGAAAAAATGAATTCAATAGTAATTTTATTCTCTTCTGTTTCTTTGCTCATAACCCTCTAGTAAAGGCACTATATTTTTAATCTTTTGCAAGGTATGCAAGATCTAATTACGGTGGTAAAAACTAAATAGACAAATCGGTTTGTGCCTTTTTGAAAATGGAGGTATAAAAGTGAGCGACAACGTAAAAGAACTGAGTGATGAAGGTTTCGGATCATTCCTGGAAGAGAACGAGAGAGCAGTAGTGGATTTTTGGGCAACATGGTGCGGTCCCTGCAAGGCGGTCAAGCCTACCTTTGAGGATGTAGCAGGCCGTTATAAGGGAGATATAAGCTTTGGAGAAATGAATATCGAAGAAAATAATAGGGTCGCAAACCAATACGGCATCCAGGCGATCCCTGCATTCCTGTTCTTCGAAGATGGGCAGGTAGTAGGGCAAGTGCAGGGGGCACTCTCTATGGATCAGTTCATCGATAAGATCGAAGAGAGCTTTAATCTGTGAATCCGTCGATCTTTTCGATGGATTCCCTCATACTCTCGTACCATCTTTCGAGACAATTGATGGCCTCTTTCTTTATCAAATCTAAAGGTCTCGCTGAGTATAGATAGTAGTACCCTCCGTTCCTTATATTGTGCTTCTCCTTGTAGACCATCCCACAATCAACCAATCTCTCCAAAGATCTGTACGCGGTACTTTGGTCACGTTCCATCTTTTCGGCAACTTCTTTTGCTCGATACTCGCCACCATCACTTAGAAAGGAAAAAACCCTCTTGTCGATGTTAGATAGACTATAAAGACACTCTAGTACTGTGTCGCATCCGATATCTTCTGGAGATAAGTTTGGTTTCATGTTTACGGAGATTATGCACTTTATACTACTTAATCATTTAGGAGATTGAAGGGCATTATAATCCAAAACACTTATTGTCTTTTGAATTATAAAGTATTATGATGGTAGATGACGAGGATTTACATGAAGAGATAAACTCTTTAAAATCTCAGGTCAGAAGCCTTGAGCGTATGCTAGAGAAATTCATGAACCTCCACGGTAACGTTCTAAGCACACTTTCAACTAATTCCGAGATAGAAAGAAAATACATACAAATGCTCTCTCTTTACCAAAGGTACGGTAAGGTATCACCTTCGTTGTTACCCGAGATAGATGATCCTATCATGGAGAGTATAGTAGAGATACTTCTAAGCTCGGGCACTCCCTTGAATATCACACAAATAACCCATCGTATGAGAGAGCGCCGCGGTTCCGCTTCTCGGCATACAGTAAGAGCCCGTTTAAAGCGGTTAGAAGAAAAAAAGGTGGTCAGACGGGTAGATGATTCACACGGTAAAGGTTATGCACTGACCGATGAAATATTGGATAAGTGGGCAAAATTGCTCGGTATCAAGATATAGTTTGCACGTGTTATTACATACAGGTGTTAAAAATGGATATGAACGACATGGAAGATATAAAGGAACTGAAGGGTGTTATGGAAACCCTGAACGAGACAGTCCCCTCTTTGATATCGGGGATCGTGAAGGCAGTTTACAATGCCGAAGATAGTGAAAAGCTGGCCCAAAGCACTGCCAAGTTCTACAAAGAACTGGTGGCCGCAGGGATGGACAAAGAGCAAGCTTATCAGCTCACCAGAGATTTCATGAAGGGCCGGGATGTCAGCAGTCTTATAAGAGAGGCTCTGAGCAGTACCGATGTTTTCGGTCAACATGACTTCGAAGGAGATATCGGTGAGAAGATCGAAAACAAGGTCCGAAAGAAGATGAAGGAAAAGATGGAAGGGGAATGGGAGTAAGATGACCCAAGAAGAGGGGAACAGAGCCCCGCTGGTGCTAGCCGTGGTTTTAGCGTCGGCCCTCCCCCTCCTCTTCAAACTCTTTCTGCTTTATCTTCGACTAAAACGGACTCAGAAGAAGAGACACAGAGTGTTCCGAAAAACCCTGAAACGCTCCGGCATGGAGCGGGAGATGGTCGATAGGTTCTGCGGGGAGTTGAAGGATATTTCACTGAGAGAGATCCTTTCGAAAACAACAGGCATACCGAAGTTTGCCGATTTAAAACCCTTCTAAAACCCATTTTTCTTATTTTGTTTATGGAAAAGTGATTTATCACCCTTACACCATTCAAAATAATATGAAAAGAGATGCCCTTTATTATCCATATCCATCGAGAAGGAAAGTGGTTTTTGGTAACAATGGGATGATATGCACGTCACAGCCACTTGCCGCTCAAGCCGGTTTAGATATATTAAAAAAAGGGGGGAACGCCATCGACGCCGCTGTTTCCACCGCGGCTTGTTTGACCGTTGTAGAGCCCACTTCCTGCGGTATCGGCGGGGACGCCTTCGCCCTTTTTTGGAAAGATGCTAAGCTGCATGGATTGAATTCCAGCGGACCTTCTCCTCAGGGAATATCCATAGATGACTTAGAGGGTTACGAAGACATGCCAACCCACGGCTGGATACCGGTCACCGTCCCGGGAATACCCATGGCTTGGCACACTTTAGTTGAAGAACATGGTGAACTGTCTTTGGAAGAGGTGTTAGAACCGGCTGTAGGTTATGCGGAAAACGGATTTCCCCTTTCTCCCATCGTTGGTGATTCCTGGAATCGTGCCTTCCGCAGTTACAGAAAACTCGAAGGCTCCGAATTCAAACACTGGTTCCATACCTTTGCACCCAACGGCTCCCCACCAGATATAGGTGGGATATGGCGTTCTCCGGATCACGCCGATACTCTACGAGTTATCGGAGAGACCGATGCCGAAGCATTTTACAGAGGTGAGATCGCTGATAAGATCGATGCCTTTTCACGGGAATACGGGGGATACCTGCGTATCGACGATCTGGAATCCTTCGAACCGGAATGGGTGGAGCCGGTGAAAGTTAAGTACAGAGACCACGAGATTTGGGAACTGCCTCCTAACGGACAGGGTTTGGTCGCCTCCATGGCATTGAAGTTGATGGATGGTTTGGAATTTGAGGACGGCGTAGATCGGTACCATAAGCAGATAGAGGCGGTGAAACTTGCTTTTGAGGAGGGAAAACGCCATATCACCGATCCCAAGTTTATGGGTGTAGAGCCTGATGAACTACTAAATGATGACCGTATCTCAAAAATGCGAAACCGGATCGATGATGGTGTAAATCAAATATGCTTGAAAAACGACCGGGGAGGCACGGTCTACCTATCTGCTGCTGATAACCAGGGAAACATGGTCTCTTACATACAGAGTAACTACATGGGTTTTGGTTCCGGACTCGTGGTACCCGGAACGGGGATAACACTGCAGAATAGAGGTAACTCTTTCTCTTTGAACCCATCTCATGCAAATTCTTTAGAACCTGGAAAAAGACCCTTTCACACCATAATCCCCGGCTTCATCACTAGAAAGGGTTCCCCCCTCGGGCCGTTCGGAGTGATGGGGGGACATATGCAGCCCCAGGGCCACATACAGGTGATCAGCAATCTTTTTGACCACGGCCTGAATCCTCAAGCCTCTCTTGACGCCCCTCGATGGATATGGGAGGAAGGAAAAAAGGTGTTCTTTGAGCATGGAATCCCTCCCCATATCGTCAATAAGTTACAGAGAAAGGGACATGATGTGAGATATACCACCTCTTCCGGCTTGTTCGGTAGGGGTCAGATAATACTGAAAGAGGGTGATTCATACCAGGCGGGAACCGAGCCTAGGGCCGATGGACATATAGCCGTTTACTGACCATGCATGGCTCTTGCGTATTCAACGTATATATCCACGATATCTACCAACTGTTTTAATTCGATATACTCGTCGGGTTTATGGGCGGAATCGACTGCACCCGGGCCGAAGATAAAGGTGTTCTCATTGGTCTTACTGAACATAACCATCTCGGTACCGTAGGGAACCGACCATGTATCGGTATCAGCGATATCCAGCATGGTTTGCACGCATCTCTTTTTTTCATCTATGGATACCGGATCTAGATACTGTATGGTTTTGAGTTTGAAATCTTCGCTAACATCGTTGAACAGATATTCCATCAGAGATGCTTCATCGTACTTCGGTGGAAATCGAACGTCTATCTCGGCTCTGCAAAGTTTAGGTATGACGTTGGTGGCCGAACCACCTTCAACCACGTTTACACAGCACGATAGTTTATCGCCGGCGGGGATATTTCCTTTGGAGCCGATCTTCATCAGTATCGGCAGCATCTTCGTGACCGCATTATCACCCTGTTCAGGCATGCTGGCGTGAGCGTTCTTTCCCTCAGTGCTTATCTCGAACTGATAGACTCCCTTTTCCTTTGTAACCACCAGTAATGCAGTGGGCTCGCAGATCACAACTGCCGGTGCATCGGTCACCTCCCTTTCGCTAGAAACTTCCTCTGCACCAGCCATCGACACCTCTTCGTCGGTGGTGAATATGAGTGAGAAAGGTATGTCTTCTTCCACCATCTTCTTTGCGGCTGCGATCATGGAAACGCAGGGTCCTTTCATGTCCAAAGCGCCTCTTCCATAGATATTACCATTTACGATCTCACCATGTTCCTTCGTCCATCCGTCATCAATAGGCACGGTATCTAGGTGCCCTGAGAAGCATACACCTTTTTCTTTATGACTTGCCATGATTACAGGGGCGTGGTCATCTCCTTTAACTACTCTAGTTTCTAAACCGATATCCTTTAACAATCCACTTGTAAATTCGATGATCTCGTCCATATCTTCTCCGCTCACACTGTGAATACTTACCATCCTGCGCAGGTTATCGACTATGTAATCTCTCATGTTGATCGCTATGGGTTAATCCTATAAAAAGAAAAAGGTGTTGATTGATCAAAGCACTGTTTTTTCAGCGATAAAATCCGGCTCTTCCACCATGAAGTAGATGAAAAGTATTCCGACCAGGCCTACTATCAGAGCTATAAAGAACGGGAGTCGTAAATTCGCAATGTCGGCGATCACTCCGCTCAAGAAAGAACCACTTGCGAAGGCTAGATTCTGTGCAAAGTTGTAAACACCCATACCCTTTCCTCGATGTCTTGTAGGTGTTAAGGAAGAAACAAATGCAGGGAACGACGGTCTAGCTAATGCTCTTCCTAGAGTGTAGAACCCAACGGCGATCATTATGAATATAAAACTCATGGATAGCCCGATAACACCGGCGAATATAGATGAGATTATACCTCCTGCGATGATCAGCTTTTTTCTTCCGATCCTATCCGACAGACTACCTGCAGGGAACATTATCACCATCTGTACTAAACCTATCAAGGTGAAGATACCTGCGATCTGTAGGTCGGAGAGGAACAGTACCTCGTCACCGAATAAAGAAAGCAGCGGCCAAACCATGGCCAGACCGAAGAAAACCGTGAAAGAGCCTATGGTCAACCCAAGGAAGGTTTTAGGAAATGGAGTGATATCTTTCATTTTGAATTTTAAAAAGGAAAAAGGATAGCCTCGCTTCTGGATATCAGATCCTTTCCGAACACTGCCTTCGAAGGATTCTTCTAAACCGATATACAGCAATATAGCACTAACCCCTGCCAAGGCTGAAGTGAAAAAGAAGGGTACTGACAATGAATAGTAACTGGCGATAACACCGCCTAATATGGGTCCGGTCGCGTTACCACTAGCGAATGATACTGCATATATGCCCATTGCCTTACCTCTATCCTCTTCTTTTACGATATCCCCTATGAAGGCCATGGCAACCGGCCATACGAGACCGGAGGCCGCTCCCTGCCCCGCTCGATAGATGATCACCTCGGCAACAGAACCGGCGGTACCGAATAAAAACATCACAACTACGTAAAGGCACATACCGAAGATCATGACGGGTTTCCTCCCGTACATATCCGCGGCTTTACCGCCCATAGGTGCCGTGAAGATCTTTACCACCGAGAACAAACCCACCATTATGCCGATCTCGGTCTTACTAGCTCCAAAGTCCCTAGCATATATGGGAAGGAATGGCATTATTAGCCCGAAACCTATCATACTCACGAAAACCGCAAAGCATAGTATAGACAGTTGTCTGTACTTTAACACGACCTTGAAATCAGCCACTATGCTTTTGATCCCGAAAGGTTCCTGCTCTGAATCTACCATTTTCAATCGAAAATAAATAGATTTACTTAAAGATTTGCATATCGATGCAAGTATTCACAACTACCAAAGGATGAGGAAAAATACGAAGAGCCACACTGCTATGGCTAGTCCGATATACAGCATGATATTTGCCATCTTGTGATCACTTCCGAATACGATAGGTATCGGTCCGATGAAGACAACACCACCGTATCTACTTTCACCCCTTGAAACACCATCGACTTTCGCCGACAAGAAGAACATTGATAAAAACGAAGCTATGATCAGCAGTATACCTACCCCCAGCATCCATCCTCCTCCGTAAATTATAGGTATAAAGAGTAAAAGAGCTAAAGAAGCCTCTCCTCTGATAACGGAAACCACCACTAGAAGTGAGCCGACTGCGAACAGGATCAGAGGGATCATCCTTGTTTTCATCTATACAATCAGCACTAAAAAATTACTTATAATTTCCCCCGTGTTGAACAAACCATGAAAGGCGTCTACGTTCTGTTATTTTACCTTCCTAGGGACATGGACCTAGCAGTGGGTGCCCTGGGCGATATCCATCTAAGGAAGGGTCACTATGCATATACCGGCTCCGCTCAAAACAGTATTGAGTCCAGACTCCGTAGACACACTAAAAAGAAAAAGAAATCACACTGGCACATAGACTATCTAACCACTCATGCGGAAGACTTCAGCGCGCTAGTTATCCATGGGCCAAGAGAAAGGGAGTGCGAACTTGCATCAAGGATCTCTCAAATTGGTACCGAAATAGATGGTTTTGGATGTACCGACTGTAGGTGTAATTCGCATTTATTTTATTTGAACTCGGTGGAAAAGAAAAATGATATCGTTAGTATTTTCGATTATGCAGAACTTATGAGATTCAAAAGTAGCCATAGATAACTTTTTTAATGTACCCCATCATTTGCGCTCCCATCGGAACAGGGCCCGTGGGGTAGCTTGGTCCATCCTTCGGCGTTCGGGACGCCGGTACCCGAATTCAAATTTCGGCGGGCCCACCATCACCTTTTTTGATACTTTTTATAATTTTGTCAACCTTGTGCATATCCACATGGCAGTACCCTCCGGGGTTAGTATCCAGGTAGTCCCGGTGGTACTTCTCAGCCTCCCAAAATTTGCATACAGGATGTATTTGAGTTACTATCGGCAGATCGTATGTCTCTTCCATCTCCTCCTTGGTTTTATAGGCTAGATCTCTCTGTTTCTCGTTGTGATAAAAGATCACCGACCTATATTGAGTACCGACATCGTTACCCTGACGATCTTTTTGGGTGGGATCGTGTATGTTCCAAAACACCTTCAAAAGATCTTTGTAAGCCACCTTACGGGTGTCGAATGTAACTTCGCATGCTTCAACATGCCCGGTTTCCTCTTCACACACGGTCCTATAATCTGGATTGCTTAGGTCTCCACCAGTATATCCTACTCTAGTTTTGATAACGCCTGGAACCTTTTTAAACGCTGCTTCTACACCCCAGAAGCATCCCGCTCCAAAAGTTGCTTTTTCTTTCATGATATATACCTATCCATAACTTCGAGAATCCAAACTGATCTTAGGAAACAAATTACTTCTCATCGTGAATGAACTATTCGTCAGCACCCATCCTCGAAGACCAAACACCGTCTGGTATATCGTCGTAAACGCTTTCAGCAGATGAATCTTTTTCCTGCATAATTTGGGTCTGCTCCTTAAGTTTTAGGATCTTGTCTCTATGAAACAGCCAGTAATGGATACGCCACTCCCTACCATCGTAAAGGGTAGTTTGTTCTCTCTCTGTTGTAAGAAGCCCGGCATCTTCTAGCATATAAAAAACGTCTCTGTCCTCCTGTTCTAGAATATTATCTATTATCCGCTCGCTGAATCCAAAGAAATTCAGGACGTGTTCCGCCATCGACCTAGCCGCAGTTTCCTGCATCCCATGACCATCTACACAGTTCTTTATCGCCTGAGTTAGGTCATCTACAGTTAAAGTGCAAGTATTATTGCTGTTTCCGTTTGCCATATAAATCATTCACTTTGTTCTCATATATACTTGTTCAACAAACTATAAAAGATTTGTGCTTGATAACTCAAATCATAGCTTGTCTAAGTTCCTGCCACGCTTCTTTTATCATGTTAGCTTGAATATCCTCATAAGAGTTGATTTCTCTGAAAAAGTAGTTATCGTAACCATTGCATAGAAGCTGCCAATTTTCCCAATGACCCATATTCTTCCACTGCCAGCCAGAATCCAATTCTAAGTAATGGATCCGACCATGTTCTTTCCATGATATTTCGATAACTCCGAATTCAACAGCCATCTCGTAAATTATACGTGCCAGTAATATCGTATCACCTTTCAACTGATGAAGATCATAGCCTGTTTTCAGCATCTTCGGGTGATTTACTCGTATCGAGTTCAAGCCCTCTGCACGTCCCAGGGATGCATTTGTTTTATCCATGGTCAAGAAGTACACACCTTTTCTAAAGTCCAGTTCTCTTGTGAAGTTCCTGAATTGATCTCTTATAAGTGAATCGGCGTTTTCAAGTTTTGAACTATCTTCATCAACGTACCTTAATTGCTGTGGATTAGTCTTCCCAACTACTAGAACGGTGGATCCCGAGCTGCCTCTGTTCTCTTGTAGGACCATCATCTCCTGTAACGCTCTAAATCCCTGCCGGCCTATGTGGGTTAGTCTGCCCTTTGTCTTATGATTAGCAGCATTTTCTATCTCTTTCATCACCACACCGGGAACGGCGAGTAGGAGCCAGTTAGGCATCTTGGAATATGAATAAGGATTAACATCGTCCAGAGCTGACAATAGATGCTCGGAGATTATACAGTAGTAAAGCAAGTTCGTGTCCATACCCAGCACAAGGTCTTCATTACCCACCAATGAACGGGCTACATCTTTCATTCCATAGGGTTTCACAAGTCCACTACGACACAATGATGCGGTCAGTTTGTTGAGTATATCATTTTTGTCTGCAAGTACCTTCAAGTTATAGTTACATGGGGTACCACCGATCGATATCAGCTTTTCGATCGGTCCTTCCGCTCCGTCATCGGGTTTTGCTTTAACCAACAAATGTCCTTCGTTTATTTTGATAGAAGTTATAAGCAATTGTAGGATTGGGAAATCCACCATCCTTCCTCTACTAACATATCTTTTCCAATTCATTTACATCATTCTCCAAATAACCTATCGGTCATCCAGTCGGAATCAAAGTGCTCGAGATCGTCATATCCCTCACCAGTACCTACAAACAGTATGGGTTTTCCAACCGCATGGCCTATGGATAGTGCACTTCCCCCCTTTGCATCCGCATCTATTTTAGACAAGATAACTCCGTCGATACCCACAGCCTCGTTGAATTTTTGTGCCTGATCAACTGCATCGTTACCTGCTAGAGCGTCACCGACGAATATTATCAGATCCGGTTCGACCACTCTTTTGATCTTCTTCATCTCATCCATGAGGTTGGTATTAGTTTGCATCCTACCAGCGGTATCGATGAGTACTACATCCTTACGACGTGCTCTAGCGTGCTCAACAGCGTCATAACCGACAGCTGCAGGATCGCTGCCTTTAGAATGTTTTATCAACTTTACGCCTAATCGGTTAGCATGCACCTGTAGTTGTTCCAAAGCACCGGCCCTGAAAGTATCTGAAGCTGCGAGAACGCATGAATAGTTCTTTTTGATCAGGTTATGAGATATCTTAGCGATAGTGGTTGTTTTACCTGTACCGTTCACTCCTACGAACATAATAGAAACTGGCTTCTCTGTGTTTTTTATAAAATCGTAGAGATCGATGGTTTCAAGGTCAAGTGCTTTTTTAACTGCATTCTTCAGAGCGGTTTCGATCACGTCTTCTATGCTGTATTTACGACCGATCTTTTTATTCAACAGATTATCTTTGACTTCCTCTTCGATCTCTTCCACAACGGGGAGGGCAACATCCGCCTCAAGTAAAGCAACTTTGAGATCCCAAAGTATCGGCTCTATTTTATTTTCTTTTAATTTGGAACCCCATCCATCCACGAAGGCTTCTTCCACCTCCTCTTCGATCTCCTTTTTACTAGAGCGGGTTATATTGGCTATTTTTTCTTTCAGCTTTTCGAACATTCCTACCCTTCCCCGTTATCTTAATTACTCCTGCTGCATCTGAGACTGGAGTTCCTGATATTCTCTCTGAACTTCGCTTTCAAGACTCTGATATTCCGCATTCAAATTATCGATGCTGCTTTTCAAGGAGGTCAACGTCTGGCTTAATTCCTTTTTCCGTTTCTCCATGATCTCTTCAGCCTCTTCAGCACCTGTCAAAGCGGAGATATCGGCACCTAGCCCGATGAGTACTTTGTTACTTTTTCCAACTTTAGATACTACGTGGGCATTTCCTCCCACTGGAACGAACGTCTCTTCTCCTTCTTCTTGTTTGCCGTAGTTCCCTACGGTCTTGATCGCTTCGGAGTGTTCTTCTATCAATCCCTCGACGAATTCTTTCTGTCCTTGAACTGTTTGCATCTGGGATTTGATCGTTTCTAATCTCATCATTTTTTCTCTTAATTCGTTTTCATCGACCATATTCATTCATCCTCCAGGAGGTCTCGAATCACGAGGTCTTCTACCTCGTCTGGATCCATCTCATCGATGGACTTGAGTTTAATATTTGTTCTTTTTGTACCGTGTTTGCTTCCTATAACGGACAAAATCTTATCTCTTGCACTTTCTTCATCATCCGCAGTGATCTCTTTGGTGAATTTTTGCCAAATTCTGCCCATCTTAAATGATCCTTTAGCTTTGTAAGCCTTCATGGTTAACACCTACTGACATTTTATTTCGGGCTTAAACCATGAGTAGGGGGTATTAAAAATTAACCCTCTAAAAACTTTACTTTGATCAGAGTAAACTTTTGAAGCTGAATAATCCTATGAGCGAGACGGCTGCTATCGATAGTATCCCTATATCGTATGAGCCGCTGAGAGCTACGACGACACCCACGGTTACCGGGCCGAGAACCCCCACAGTATTCGCGATACCGTTCATCAACCCCGTCGCCGAACCGAGTTCTTCTCCATCGATGGTATTCTGAAGCTTGGTAAAAAACAGCGGTGGTGAAAGCTGGCCGAAAAAGAAAACCAAACTAAGTAAGAATATCGCCATAACTATGCCGGGTATTGGTGAAAAAGTGAGTATTCCTATCATCACCGCAGTCATAAATAGTGAAAACATTATCACCTGATTTGGATTTCCCTTTACCTCGCTTATTTTTGTACCTGTCAACAATCCGAAGATCGCCCCCAGGTATGGTATGGCCGCAAGGTAGGCCATCTCACTTATATTCACTCCCGTAGTTTGTTCAAGGTAAGTTGGGACCCATAATGAGGTACCCCACCAGACGGTGTTGACCGAAGTGAAACCGACGACGATCAATCGAAAATCACCATCGGCCAACAATTCTTTGAAAGCCTTTTTCAAATCGATATCTTTTTTATCTTTTTTAACCGGTCTTTCGTCTTTGTTGTAGGGGCGGTCTTTGATGAATAGAACTATGGGGACCACAAGAACGAACCCCATGGCCGCTACCAGATAGAAAGACATCTGCCAGCTGATAATATGGATAATCGGTCCCATTATGATCGGAGCCAGTGCCACTCCTATGGGTGCTCCTACCATGAATATGGAGTTAGCTCTGCCCCTTTGTTCCGAGGTGTACCATCCGGCTATGACTTTTGTAGCTAATGGGAACAGTACCCCCTGAGCCAAGCCTAGAAGCAATCTCGATGCTAAGAAAAGAGAATAGATGTGTCCGTAAAAGGCACCTAGGAATACTGCGAAAGAACATCCCGCCATAGAGAAAGTAAGCACCACTTTAGAACCGTATTTATCTATGTTGGGGCTGAACACAACGTTAGAGAAACCATAGCTTACAAGGAATATTCCCATCAAAACTCCTCCTAGAAAGCCGGTCTGTGCCCTAGACCATACCAGGTCGTCACCGATAGCATCCAAAGCTACAGACGTACTGAGTCTGCCTATGAATGCGATCATGATGGTCATGAACAGAAGTAAGAGGATCACCCATCTGTGTTGAGAGGAGAGTCCTCTACGGAGTATTCCTTTTTTTGCCTTTGGATTCATGAGATGTAGTGTGGGAGAAAAACCAGTATCGTTTATAATTTTGGGATTGAAAGGAGCCGGGGGAAAAGAGATATATATAGCATCGTTGTAAGCTGACTGCAGTGGCGGGGTGTAAGCCCGCAGGAGATGTGCCCTTTTAAGGGTGAATCCAAAAACAAGGAAGTGTAAACATGGCAGACGAAATAGGTAATATGTTCGACGAAGATGATGAAGAAGAGACCGTAGAAAACAAGGGTAGTATGTACAAGTACATCAGAGATACATGGAAAGACCCAAAAGAAGGTTATCTTCAGGAACTTAGGATAGAGCGGCTTAAACAATGGAGACGTGATGAAAATTTCAAACGTATCGAACGTCCTACTCGATTGGACCGAGCTAGAACACTTGGTTACAAAGCGAAACAGGGGTATGTACTAGTACGAGGTAGGGTTCGACGTGGAGGCCGTAGGAAATCCAGGCCAAAGGGAGGACGTGGACCTACAAGGATGGGTTTCAAAAAACTTACTCCTAGAAAGAATTTAAAACGTATCACCGAAGAACGTGCTGCAAAAAAATATCCGAATCTTAATGTTCTTAACTCATATTGGGTGGCTCAGGATGGACGGTACAAATACTACGAGATAATAATGATAGATCCACACCATCCGGTCATCAAAAATGACCCTAAGATAAACTGGATCTGCAAACCTCATCAAAAAGGAAGAGTTTTCCGTGGACTCACTTCTTCAGGTAAGAAATCAAGGGGTCTAAGAAAGAAAGGAAAAGGTGCAGAGCGCTCAAGACCGTCCAAGAGTAAAACGGAGCGTTAGATCAGAGGGGAACATGGTCGACATAGTGATGCAGGAGTTTCAGGTATATGCACTCTTGTTTTTACTAGGTGCGGCCACCGTTAAATCCCTGATCGATATGAAAAATTGGGGTAGTAGAAGACATCTAACTGAAATCTGGTTGATCTTTCCCCCTCTTTTTTTACTTCACGACATACTGTTACAACCGGATCCGTTGTTTTATACATTGGCAAAATGGTCCTTTATTGCTGTTCTGTTCTTGTTTTTTCATTTTAAAACCATAGTACCCGTTCCGAAGGAGGATTTTTTTGCATTGATTGCGGTAATAACGGTCCTAACACCGATCCTGATACCCATAGCATTTTTGATTTACTCAATATCCCTATTGAGTTTAAAAAAGAAGTTAAGAAATCGTTTTCCACACCATACAAAAGAGATACCTACCATGCAGTTCGTTGTGATCGGTGCGGGAGTTGCACTCCTCCTGTTAGCACTTTAACTGCTTCTTACATTCGGCAGGAGGACGTATCTAAGTGCCCATAAAAACTCTTTTTTATTTCCCTTTACTATGACGTCCATTCCTGGTATCTTGAACTCCAGCCCCGGTTGATTTCCCTCGATTCGATTGATGTCATATATCATCTTCAAAGGTAGATTGTACCAAGAACCTTCTTCAGATACCAAAACACCATCTTCTGACAGATATAGCTTACCTTCACCCTGTTTAACCCGATATCCTCTATGGTCGTCGAAGGTTTTGAAGAGGAATGTTACGTCATCTATCAGTTTCGCTAACATTTACATCCCACCTTTCTTTGTAGGCGTATTTAATTTTTTCGGATAATATCCCTTTTAACTCTTCAAGGTTATCCCCTGTTAAGGCGGATATGTAAAGTCCCTCTCCTTTCTCATCGATCAGGTCCGATTTGTTGTAAACCTCTATTATATCTGTTTTTTCGAAGGAATTTTTGATCCCCTCGAAGAGTGATCTCTGTTCGGACATAGGGTATCCACTGGATTCCGAAGGATCGTAAACATAGATTATCAGATCCGCCAGCTCGTCGATGGCCTCGATGGCCTGAAGCTCTATCTCATTTCTCTCTTCAAAAGGCCTATCAAGTAAGCCGGGAGTATCTATAAGCTGGCACATCAAACCTTCGGCTTGAAAGTGTCCGACACCGACTTCTTTGGTGGTGAATGGATAAACGGCGATCTTTGGTTTACCCGTTGATATCTGTGAGACCAGCTGTGATTTCCCCACGTTAGGTGCCCCTGCAACTACAACCGTTGGTTTGTCCATGCGTATATCGGGCAGGGAGTTCAGTTTCTTCCTAACGCTTTCAAGAAATTCAAGGTCGCTGGAGACCTGTCTTAAAAAAGAAGAAGTCCTACCGTAAGCGCTTCTCCGGACACTTTCCATCTCAGCGACGGTTTCGCAGTCCCTTAATTTGCGTATATCTTCTATTATCGCTCGTTTTATCTTTCTCCTCGCCCAGTTTGTTGCAGCTATACTTTTTTTCACTCGATTTAGATCCTGCTGGATGTGTATGGTGTCTCTATAAAATGGAGGCAGTTGGTCGAAGGAAGGAAAACTCTCTTCGTACCGTTTTAAAGTACTCTCTAGTATCTTATTGACCAGTTTGAGTTTCGCACTCACCGTTTTTCTGTAACCGTCTTCTCTGTCAACACCCCTTTTTTGCACCTTGCTTGCTCTCTTGTAGGCTTTGTCCATCAGACGGTCGGCGTTCAATACCGGTGGAATCTTGAAATCCATATCGCTCCTATAAAGGGCATACAGGATAAGTTTAACGGAAATTTTGATATACCGCCCCATCTATTAATTTTACATGAACGCATTGATATGTTTCTATTCTCGGACCGGGACGACAAGGACATTAGCACAGGAAATTCACGAGATGCTTTTAGACCACGACGTGGAATGCAGTATCGAAGAGATAGAGGATATAAAAAAGAGGGACGGTAAGATAGGTTATGCTAAGGCTGCTAAAGATGCACTTCTGAAAAAAGAAACGGATATCGAAGAGGTAACATACGCTCCTGCTGATTTTGATATAGTACTAATAGGAACACCAGTATGGAGCGGAACTACAACCCCGGCTATCAGAACGTACTTAAATAAATACAAAACCGACCTTAACAAGGTAGCATTCTTCTGTACCCATGGAGGCGGGGGTAAAGCCAAGACGTTTAAAGCCATGAAAGAAGTTTGTGGTATTGAGCCCGAGGGGACTTTGAGTGTCTTGGAAAAAGATGTCAAGAATGTAAAACACTTCGAAGCTGTTGAAAAATTCGTTAAAAGCCTTGAGATCTGATCCGCAGATAAGCTCTTTCAGCCCTATTTCTTACAAAACGCTTAAAAGGGACCTGCATTTACCAAAGTTTAAAAGGTGTCTCAAATGGAAGAAGGAGACTTAATATACATCAATTTCGATATATGGATACTGCCCGATGACGAGGGCGATGAAGCATTACTATTCAGGACGACTGATGAAGAGAAAGCTCACGAGCATGAGATCTACGATGAGGAATCATCCTACGGCCCACGTGTAGTGGAGTTAGGAAGAGGTAACCTGATGGAAGGCTTCGAGGAAGACATCCTGGAAGCTGAAGTGGATGAAGAACGGTCAGTTGAAGTACCTCCGGAGAAGGGTGTAGGTAACCGTGATGCAGGAAAGATAGAACTCTTCAGTAGGAGAGAATTAGAGAAGAAGGGTTTGGATGTCGTAGTCGGTGAAGAGGTTCAATTAGAGGACCGCACCGGTACCATCATAAGGACCACAGCAGGAAGAGTACGTGTTGATTTCAACCATCCACTAGCCGGTAAGACCCTAAAATTCGACTACACCGTACGCTCCAAGGCCGAAACCGTCGAAGAGAAGATACAAGCGATACTGGAGAAGGATTACGGTGAGGCTGAATTCAAGATCGAACTTGACGGAGACGAGCTGGAAGTAATCCTACCCGAGGAATGCAAGTACGGTCAGGGTTGGTTCATAGTTAAGTACCAGGTAGTGGGAGACATAAGGCGTCATACTGAGATCAAAGACATCAGATTAGTAGAAGAGTATGAAGGCAAAACAGAAGAGCCCGATGAGGAAGTAGAAAAAGAGATGGGCCTTGAAGAAGAATCTGAGGCACTGGCCGAGGAATTAGGTATTGAAGAAGGATCTGAGGAAGAACCCGAAGAAGATACTGAAGAATAATTAATAAAAATCACAGCGGCGAGACCGCCGCAAATTTAACGAGAGTAATTACGATGATAAAAAAATTTAACGACATGCCCCTGAGTGAGAACACCAAGAGGGCTTTGAAAAGAGGAGGATTCGAAGAGCCAACCGATGTACAGCGAGAGTCTGTACCTCCGGCAATTGAAGGAAACGACATGGTAGTCCAGGCCCGTACCGGTTCTGGTAAGACACTGGCATTTTTGATACCGATATTTGAAGGTATAGAAGGTGAGAAGGGTGTCGAAGCCATAGTGATGACCCCAACCAGGGAGCTTGCACAACAGGTGGAGAAAGAAGCGAAAGTGTTCGCAAGGTCCAGGGACCTTAAGACCGTGGCGATCTACGGTGGAGCGAGCATAGACAAACAGATAAGACGGTTACCCAAATCATCATTCGTAGCCGGTACTCCAGGTCGAGTTATCGATCTTATCAAAAGAGGTAACCTCAAACTTGACAATATAAAGTGCTTCGTACTGGATGAGGGGGACAGGATGCTGGACATGGGCTTTTTCCCGGATATTAAATGGATCCTTTCCCGTACACCCAAGGACAAACAGATGATGATCTTTTCAGCAACCATGCCCGAACCCATAATCAAGATGGGTCGGAAGTACATGGATGAGCCTAAGATACTGAAACTATCTAAGGACGACATATCAGCCAAAGGAGTGGACCAATACTTCATCAGGGTGGGAAAGATGAACAAGATGGCAAAGTTATCAGCCCTGTTGGACAACGAACCTGGGAAGTACTTGATATTCTGTAACACCAAGATATGGACTCAGACCCTTGTTGACAGGCTGCGTAAGTACGGCTACAAAGCCCACGCCATGCATGGAGACATGGGCCAGGGTGCTCGAACAAGGACCATGGACGATTTTAAGAGCGGTAAGATCGATATATTGGCTTCTACAGATGTTTCCGCACGTGGTATCGATGTGGAGAACATCACCCACGTGGTGAATTACGATGTACCTCGGTACCATAAGGATTACGTTCACCGTATCGGTAGAACCGGTAGGCTGGATAAAGAAGGTAAAGCCATAACCTTCGTAAGCGGTGACGAACTCAAATTCCTTGAGGAGATAGAGGAGTTCGTTGATAGAGAGTTAAAGGAGCTGGAGCTGAAAAAGAAGGGACGTGTAAAAGAGCGTATCGATTACCAAGAGAACGCCGATATTTTCGGCATGGTTCCCTTTCGATTCGCCAGTGATAAGGACTTCACCAAATGGGATATCGTACAGGAGCTCAATAAGTTCGGTATCCGTGACCAGGACATAGGCAAGATCGAACTGGAGGAAGATGGTGGAGTGGTGGAGATAATCCATTCAAAGGC
>PWKY01000073.1 GCA_003560595.1 Thermoplasmata archaeon
AGTGAGTGTGATGATGTAAGTTCCATCTTCGGTTGCCCAGATATCGGTCGTGAGTTGATCCGGTTCGCTGAATTGAACTTCTGCAGGACCACTCCAATCATATGACGATATTCCATTTGTATCCGAAGCACTGGCAATAACACTCCTGCCATTTGTGGAAGAGAACACATCATTCCTCAACTCGTCCGAACCCGCGTTCACATCAGGCGGTGTTGTATCCCAAGTGAGTGTGAATGTATCTGAAGCCACGTTACCGGCATTGTCGGTTACTGTGAGTGTGATCGTGTAAGTTCCATCTTCGGTTGCCCAGATGTTTGTGGTTAGTTGATCCGGATCGCTGAATTGAACCTCTGCAGGACCACTCCAATCATAGGATGATATTCCGTTTGTATCCGAAGCACTAGCTATGACCGATCTGTCACTCGTAGAGTTGAATTCTTCATTCCTCAACTCGTCCGAACCCGCGTTCACATCAGGCGGTGTTGTATCCCAAATGAGTGTGAATGTATCTGAAGCCACGTTACCGGCGTTGTCGGTTACCGTTAAAGTGATATTGTAAGTTCCGTCGGCGTTAGCCCATATCTCAGTCATTAAAGCATCCGGTGAACCGAAATGGACTTCCGTAGAGTCAGCACTCCATAAATAATTCGATATACCATTTACATCCGAAGCACTAGCGATCACACTTCTACCCGATGTAGAACTGAAAATATCATTCCTTAATTCATCAGATCCTGCATTCACATCAGGCGGTGTCGTGTCCCACACGAGTGTGAATTCGTCATAAGCGCTGTTACCAGCGTTATCTGTTACTTTCAGCCGTATCACATAGGTTCCGTCGGTATTTGCAGATATGGTTGTGTTTAATGACCATTGGTTACTCCATGTGATGATTCCGGGTCCAGAAGTCATCGACCAACTATAGTTATCTATTCCCGAGCCCATATCGGATGCAGATGCAGGAACTTCCCTATCGTAAGTCGTATAAAACATCGTATTCCTTATTTCGTCTGAACCCGCGTCTACTGTAGGGGGTTCGTCATCAAGATATGCATAACTTGCGTCTGCAATGAGGGGGGCGTCCTCTCTGTTACCCGCAACATCAGTTGCTATGCTGTAAAACTCATAATAACCTTCGTCCATTGGCCAGGTGAATTCCCATCTCCAGGGAGAGGATTCATCAGTATCAAAATGGGTCCAATCGCCCCAGGTAGAGTTGTCCGGTGAGTATCTATACCACAGTTCTACATCCTCCACTCCGCTCAAAAGATCACCGGCTGTCGCACTTATGGTAAAAGGCGATGTGTTTTGCCAGTAATCTCCTACTTGGTTGACGGCGCTAGCGGGAGATGTACTGTCGTAACCGCAGATCGCATCTGCATCAGGATCCTTCGTTTCTTCATTACCTGCAACGTCAGTAGCTACGCTGTAGAACTCGTAGTAACCGTCACCATCTGGGAAGTTGAAGCTGAATCCGTAAGGATAAGTATCGGTCGTACCGTAGCTAGTCCAACCACCCCATGTATCGTTATCTACTGAATACCTGTAGAACAGCTCAACCTCAGCTACTCCGCTCAGATCGTCGTCGGCTGAAACTGTTATATCGAGCGGTGAGACGGTCTGCCAGTAAGGTACTATAGTATCTACTTCGCTATGAGGTTCTGTACTATCGTAGCCACCGATCGCTTCTGTATCTGTATCCTCATCCTCCCATCCCGTAGTATCGTTCCAAGCCCTAGAATAGAATTGATAATGCCCGTCACCTTCACTCCATGTAAATTCGATGCTCCATGGAGAGGAGGTCTTGTTTTCGAAGAGTACCCAACCCTCCCATGTTACATTATCTTCACTGTAATTATACCATAATTGTACAGCTGTCGCGTTATCGCTGGCGGTGACGTTGATTGTAAACGGGCTCTCGTTTTGCCAGTAAGTTGTTATATCATCAACATCACTTTCTAGTTCAGCTTCCGCATTACCTACAAAAAGTAATAAAACGACAAGGAATGATATAATTAATACAACGCATAATTTATTTGTAATTTCTATTTTCATTTGCAAGTCCTCCGGTAATAGGTTTATTAATCCTATATCAATATAGTATTTAATAATTTCTGTTATTGAGCCTGTCAAAGATTTTAAATAAGGTAATAGACTTTATATCTCGGTGTTAGTTTGATTAAAAATATTAGGGACATGATAATAAATTTCACATCAAAATTAAAAAATAGCATACATAACCATTATAAATTATATTGGATTATTTTAACGGTCGTAAATGTATTTTTTTTAAATATTTTTGTCATGGCACATTTCGAAAATTTATCTTTTTGGGACGCATTCTTTACTGTCGGTACAACTTTATTCAATGAAAATTATCGGGCCCCTGAAACGACCCCAGGAAAATTTGTGATCCTTAGTACACTGATAATAGGGATTATATCTGTTGGTTTTATAATTTTATCTTATTTTTCGGACTATTTAAGCAATAAGATCAAGAATAAACATAATGTTAAAATAATAGATAAATATACCATGAATAACCACATAATTATCTGCGGGATATCTTCAAAAATCGAAGGTATCTTAGGAGAACTACGTTCAGATGATTTAGCCGAATCTTCTAAAAGCACGGTTATTATAATAGATTCGAACGTAGATTCACACCCAATCCTAAACCATGATTTTAGAAGTAATGTTTTTGGTATAATCGGTGAAGCAAATCAAACCGATGTTTTGGGAAGAGCAAATATAGAGAGAGCAAAAGCGATTTTGATTCCATCTCCAGATAATCTCCACAAACACTATAGCGATACACATGTGACCATGATATATAAGTCAATAGAAAATTATATCCATGAAAATAATAAGTATAAAAATATGAAGAATGACATACACACGATACTAGAACTAAAAGATCCTGATACTAATATTCATCCATTTAAAAAACAAGAGGAAGACAAAGAGGGAAAGATATATCACAATAAACTCGAAAAATATCACTTAAATATAGAACCGGTCCATATGGAAAATATACCGTCATATCTTTTTGTTCAATCCATACTAGAAAAAGATATGAATGAAATCATACAGCGCTTATTGACCCCTGGATTTAAAGATACGAATGAATTCTATTATTTAACAATTGATAAGAATTTGGAAAATTGGGTGGGGAAGAGCTTTTATCAATTAGAAGCAAGTTTGATCGATTCTAACTCCACCCTAATAGGATTTATCAGAAAATTATCTTATGGTTCAAAATTATTTATAAATCCATTAAAAGGGGATTCAAAAATCGAAAAAGGAGATATTTTAATTTTAATAGCTTATAACGAAAAAGAGATTCTAAAGGTTAAAAACAAACTAGGAAAGAGAAACTCGAATAGAAGTAGGGAAAGGAATTATTTAAACAAATTCAATTTCAAAGAATCGATGGAAGGTGATGGCTTTTTTAAAGAAATAAATAAGATTTATATAATTAATTGGGATTTCCCCCAAGTAAAGAACATTTTGATGGAACTCACTAGACTTAAACGAGATGAAAAAGAATTGTATAATATAAAAAATAGGTTAAATGTTCATATTTTGGCTAAACGGAGTATAAAATATCTAGAGGACAGAAAAGATGAATTAATCAAATATATAAATAAAGGATCACCTGGCGAAAATATATATATGGAAGATTATATCGAACTTGAAGTCGATAGTTTTGAAGAACCTTTAGATGTAAAAACTCTTGATAAAATTGGTATCAGAAAAGAAAAAACTGATGAAACAAGAATTATAATACTATCTGACGATAGAGATGAAGATGAAAATTTAGCGGATAACAGAGTTCTTTACCAATCACAGATTATAGAAAATAACTTCTCTAAAAAACTGTTTACCTCAGTAGAAGTGAATAAACCAAAAAACTTCCGTTTTCTAGGAGCCACGAATATAGACATTCTTATATCTCTAGAAGATTTATCTCAGAAACTATTAGGGCAAACCCTATTAAAACCTTATTTTTCTTTATTATTAAGCCATTTATTGAGTTTTTCAAAGGAAAGCAACGAGTTTTATATCCGGGAAGTACCAAAAAAATTTCTAGGTAAAAAAATAGTAGATTTTCAAAAAAAACTTATCGGTTTTCCGATTATTTTTGTAGGACACATACGCAAACATATACATGTTGAAAGAAACATAATTACCATTAATCCTAAATTAAGTGGTAAGTACGAAGGCGATGATTTTTTAATAGCTTGTAGAAGACAAGGAGAAAAAGGAAAATTACAAAATGGAAAAGAAATATGTAAAGATGCTAGAGTTAAAAAGGACGATAGATTCAAACAGGGAGATAAAGTTATTTTGATTGCAAGAGAGCCTTCTATCGTAGATGGGGTATTATCTAAGATATCATCAAATAAATAACTAGTACATATAAGGCTGATAATAAATAAATTCTTGTTGTTACTCCACATTACGTTTTTTTATGGATTTAGTATCTCTCGCCCTAACACAATGTCAACGGAAGTTTGACACTTAGCTCCGCTTATTTAAGAGGAAAACGAATACTTAAAAACAGTATTTCGGTCTCCTCTCCTGATAAAAGATGTTAATTTGGTAAAACCTGTGTCTTTTACCATTATCATGAAAATGGATCTGATAGAAGTCTTTCCACCAGGAAATTATTCTCTATATTAAACAGAAACTATTGTTTATAGTTAAGGACATATACTCTCTGTAATACAGATATGTCCTTAATTAGCAGTGGAGGACATAACGAAATAGGTATGATTATGAGAGCTTGTTTCGAGTAGAGTAGAATTTTTTTCCTACGGAGTTATGTCTTCTAATCTAACTGTTGATTTGGGGTGATATCAGAAACTTCTGCACGGTTGCGATCGCTCCAATCGCAAAAGATATATTGTTGTTCGGTTTTATAACGATCCACATGGTGTGTTATTCATATTATGTGATGAGTTATTCGAAGAAAATGAAGTCATTCTTTTTTTTCGTTAATTATCTTGCTCTTAGGGATGTTATTTTGGTTGCATGAAAAGAACGTAACTAAGAGCAACTTTTATCTCTTACTGTCAAACTAGGGTTACTATGAACAATAGCATAAAGACGTTTGCCTCTGGGTCCGATGTAGTTTGTGCCATGATTATCTATAGCAGGTAAAATTCCTAGAACAGTAGCTGTCTCAAACCTCCTCTTTTCAGTATCTATCGCCAAACATGACTTTTGATACATGATCAAATCGATAGAAGATGTATATCTAATCGAAAATGCTTTATCATGTTGTTCTATTGATATGGGAGATGAGTGAACCCGAAGTTTGGAAACCTAATGCCGTGGAGTTAGCTGTTCAATATTTACGTTATAGATCCGGACAAGGTGAGTATAAAGATGAGGATTTGACCTTTCGTGTGATCGAGAAGAAGATCAAAAGGAGCACACAAGCTATAAATTATCGTAAAGATGGGGATAAGCTCGAGAAGAGAGACGTTAAAAAAGAGAAATTACCATTCGGAAAGTTGGATGGAAGTAGATCGGCTTCCAGGGCCAATGTTTACCGTATAACAGAACAGGGTAAAAAAAAGGCCAAAGAAGAACTTGAAAACAAATTCGTGCCTGTAATATTTTTGTTAAATGATAGGGGGAATAAGATCCCTACGATGATTACGGAGGGAGAAGGGATAAAATTAGGTTTTATCAGATGCACTTCGTTTGAAAAAGGTGATGACGAAATAGGCATTTATAAGATCCCCTCTGTAAAAGATCCTGGCAAAAAGTTTTCCTCTGGATATTATGCTGTAAAGATTGAATTGGAGCCAAAAGATTTCGATAAGCTAAATCAAAATGATACGAAAGATGATATTTATATTCTTAAAAGCAACAAACCTAATGAAGGAAGATATTTTAAATTTGATATAACTGAGAAAAAAGAAGATGATATTTTATTCCACAAAAAAATTTCTTCAAAGTGCCCATTGAAAGGATGTCCCTTTTGTGGAAAAAACAAATTCGCCGACCTGTTAATCCGTGATTTCAAAAACTGCTTTATCGAAGATAAAAAGGACCGAGAAGAAACAAAACCATCTCTACCCCCGAAACCATCCTTGGATATATTAGATGATATAGGCGACTATCTGAGATCAGGGCTCGTTACAACCATCGAAGGTGATAGTGGTAAACTAGAGGGATATTTCAAAGGTGAAGCAGATATATCCTTGGATAACATCGACCAACTGGACGATACATTATTAAAGATAATAACCGAACGAAATGAGTATGGAGAGGCGATCGAAGACGGTTCAAATTTACTTATCATCGGTGGTCCAGCCAGCGGTAAGACAACCGTTACTATGATGATAGCTAATGAGCTGTCTCGGAAAAAAGGAACCTGGGTTTACATATTGGATCGTGATCCTAAAAATCTAGAAAAATATCGTGATGAGCTAAAAAAAGATCTAGAGATCTTAGCTGATAAGAAGAAGAAACAGGAAGAGATAGACATTTGGGTTGTTATCGAAGATGTTCATCTATTCAACAGGGCAGACATAGGAGAGCTGTATGAACACATAACTAAGGATGTTAAGGTTGATATCCGGTTCCTTATTAATGCTAGGAAGGCAAAATTAGAAAATTGTGTATTCACCCTGGAATCAAAATTTAGAGAATATTTAGTTGAGGGGGAGGTTGGTAAAGAAATCAGAGACGTATTCGAGAAGCATGATAATCCCCTGTTAAGAGAGACGGAAGTTATTCAAGACAAAAGTAATAAATGGTTCATTGAGGACGAGAAACAGAGATTCAGAGTTGTAGAAGATATTGATGAAAACCTCAATGTTTACCTTGATCATGTATCTAACAAAGGTGAAATAAAAAATATTGATGCTAAGGAAAAGAAAGATGATATTTTTCCTGTTTCTAAAAAGCTAGAAAAAAGACGACCTCGAAAAGTCCACCGAGGATTCTTTAGGGATATGATCAGGGATTCAAATAAGATCGATATCGAAAACGAAGATGTGAGTGCTCTACGAGATAGTATCTTGAAGGAACTGCCAGAAGAAAACATCATTTCTCTGATCGACAACGAGAAACTGAAATACTTAGCAAAGACGGATCTCGTAGTTTTAAGAGAAATTTATAAAATCGTCGATCGCCAAAAGGATGAGAAGAAAGTCGATTGGAGCAGTGTAAGAAAACATATAATCGATAGGGAAATTGATAACGCAAGCATTACTGACAAGAAGACCGCTCGAAGCATGTTAAATTTGCTTGGCTACCTACAAAAGTTTGAGATCGAGGGGATCTGTGATATATTTCATACGGCGATCGAAAGCAATAACATAGAGGACATACTCGATAAGTTCGAAAAAACGCGTTTTTTAGTCGTTGAAGAGGAAGATCATCATCTATATTACAGTTTCAAACATCCTCAGGTAGGTACTCTTATACATCAAGCACTTAGCCAAGAACAAGAAGCCAGTTCATTAGATGATGACGTGAACGAGTTGATCAATGAGTTATTATCTTCATCTTTGGAATTGTCTTCATTCAAAAGGAATAATTTTGTAGTGATTTGGGGACTTCTGGCTCTTAGCGAACTTAGTGAAGTATGTGTAACAGACAAATCACTTGAATTGATGATGGATTATACTGGGGATAAATCTTCTGATGTAAGGGGATGGTGTGTATACGGGATTGGATGTTATGCGGGTCAAGGGATGGTAAAAGAGAAGATATTGATTAAGTTGTTAGATCTTCTACAAGATGATGATCCTCAAGTCAGGGAAGATACTGTTTGGACTATAGGTAAATACGCTGTACAGGGACAAACAAACGAAAAAGCATTGCCAAAATTGATAAAACTTCTACATGATGAGATTCCTGAAATAAGAAGGTGGACTGCAAACTCTGTAGGGAAATACGCTGAACAGAGAGAAACAAAGGAAGAAGCGTTGACTCCCTTGATAGAGCTTCTAAATGATGGAGATCCCAAAGTTAGAGAAGAAGCTGTTTGGGCTATAGGAAACTACGCCGAACAGGGGAAAACAAGGGAAGAAGCATTGAATAAATTGATAAAACTTCTAAATGATAAGAACGCAGAAGTTAGAAGGTGGACTGCAAACTCTATATGGAAATACGCTGAACAGGGAGAAACAAAGGAAGAAGCGTTGACTCCCTTGATAGAGCTTCTACATGATGGGGACACAGAAGTTAGAAGGTGGACTGCATACGCTATAGGAAAATACGCTGTACAGGGGAAGATCAAGGAAGAAGCGTTGCCTCACTTGGTAGAGCTTCTACATGATGGGAATCCCAAAGTCAGAGAAGATACTGTTTGGGCTATAGGAAAATACGCTGAACAGGGAGAAACAAACGAGGAAGCATTACCAGTATTGGTAGAACTTCTAAAGGATAAGAACACAGAAGTTAGAAGGTGGACTGCATTCGCTGTAGGAAACTACGCTTTACAGGGGAAAACAAAGGAAGAAGCATTAATGGCATTGATAGAACTTCTAAATGATGGGGACCCTAAAGTCAGAGAAGATACTGTTTGGGCTATAGGAAACTACGCCGAACAGGGAGAAACAAACGAGGAAGCATTACCAGTATTGGTAGAACTTCTACAGGATGAGAACACAGAAGTTAGAAGGTGGACTGCATTCGCTGTAGGAAACTACGCTTTACAGGGGAAGACAAAGGAAGAAGCATTACCGGTATTGGTAGAACTTCTAAATGATGAGAATCCAGAAGTTAGAAGGTGGACTGCGTACGCTATAGGAAACTACGCTTTACAGGGGAAAACAAAGGAAGAAGCATTAATGGCATTGATAGAACTTCTAAATGATGGGGACCCCAAAGTCAGAGAAGATACTGTTTGGGCTATAGGAAACTACGCCGAACAGGGGAAGATTGAGAAAGAAGCATTACCGGTATTGGTAGAACTTCTACATGATAAAGAACCAGAAGTTAGAAAGTGGACTGCGTACGCTATAGGAAACTACGCTACACAGGGAGAAACAAACGAAGAAGCATTGACTGCTTTAGTAGAACTTCTACATGATGGAAACACAGAAGTTAGAATGTGGACTGCGTACGCTATAGGAAACTACGCTACACAGGGAGAAACAGACGAAGAAGCATTGACTGCTTTAGTAGAACTTCTACATGATAAAGAACCAGAAGTTAGAAAGTGGACTGCGTACGCTGTAGGAAACTACGCTACACAGGGAGAAACAAACGAAGAAGCATTGACTGCTTTAGTAGAACTTCTACATGATGGAAACACAGATGTTAGAATGGGGGCGGCATTCGCTATAGGAAACTACGCCGAACAGGGGGAAACAAACGAAGAAGCATTGACTAAATTGATAAAACTTCTACACGATGATAATCCAGAAGTTAGAAGGTGGACTGCAAACGTTATAGGAAAATACGCTGAACAGGGACAAACAAACGAAAAAGCATTGCCTGCCTTGATAGATCTCCTACATGATAAGAATACAGAAGTTAGATGGTGGACTGTATTCGCTATATTAATATACGCTGAACAGGGACAAACAAAGGAAAAAGCATTGCCTGCCTTGATAGAACTCCTACATGATAAGAATACAGAAGTTAGAATGTTGACTGTATTCGCTATAGGAAAATACGCTACACAGGGGAAAACAAAGGAATATGCGTTGCCTGCCTTGATAGAACTTTTACAGGATAAAGATCCAGAAGTTAGAAGGTGGACTGCATACGCAATAGGTTTGTATGCTATGTTTGAAATTATAGATGAGGACGCATTATCTATTCTGATGGAGCTTCTACACGATGATAATCCAGAAGTTAGAAGGTGGACTGCAAACGCTATAGGAAAATACGCTGAACAGGGTATGATAGAGGAAGATGCGTTGCCTGCCTTGATAGAACTCCTACATGATAAAGATCCCAAAGTTAGAGAAGAAGCTGTTTGGGCTATAGGAAACTACACTGAACAGGGGATGATTGAGGAAGAAGCATTGCCTGCCTTGATAGAATTATTACAGGATAAATATCCAGAAGTCAGAATCTGGACTGCATACGCAATAGGTTTGTATGCTATGTTTGAAATTGTAGATGAGGATGCATTATCTATTCTGATGGAGCTTCTACACTATGAGAATCCAGAAGTTAAAAGGTTGGCCGTATTCGCTATAGGATACTACGCTTTACAGGGGAAGGTGAAGGAAAAAGCAGTGCCTAAATTGATAGAACTTCTTGATGATGAAAATCCTCAAGTTAAAGTATATGCTATAACAGCATTAGGTCATATCGCTACGAATACAGACCTAAATCTAGAACAAGCTTTTGAATTGGTTAGAGAACAAATAGGAGAAGTTTCAGATTCGTTCGAAACCAAACTACCGTTGATATCTGCCCTAGGACGCTTTGCCTATTCAGGCTATGCAATTAAGAATGCTTTGGAATTTATCCTCGATGATTTCTTCGACAGTGACGAAGAAACGCAGGAGGCTTCTATCTATGCTTTGAGCAATCTAGCTTACGAGGGAGTCACAGATGCATACAATATCGATATTTTAGAGAAGTACGTGGAGGAGATTGACGGTGATGTGGATCGGTGGTTCTTCCTAACAATGGTCAACCTAGCCTACTTAGAATGTGATAACCAACGAATATACGACTTAGCTAAATCTCTAGAAATATCAGAACCTACCCTACTGAAAGCCGCCGGTCTTGCTTCTGCTGCTTCGATAGTTACACTCGATAAATATGGTATACCATTGCTCAAAGAGCTTTTGAAAGAAGAGGATGATATCAAGAACCACACCATCAAAGGGATCTCCGAACTAACTCACAAAAACCTAAATAGAAAAGAAATAAACACGAAGATAGAGGAGATACTTGGCGATGAAAATGTTATTCATGTAGAGAATATCACCATTAAAAGACCAACAGTCGTTCACCTCGATGGATTCGTCAAAACAAATGCAAAAGAAGAGATCATCGACTGTTTGAACGAATGTTGTTTGGATGTCAAAACAGATAAGACTACCAAGCGAGAGATACTGAAAGCTTACAGAACCATGGCTAAAAACGCAGGTATCGGTTACAGATCATCGGTTACTACTATGGATAAGATGCTTGATCGGGGGGAGCTTAAAGAAGAGATCGTCCACACTCTGAATACATTCAAAGAAGAAAATATAGTAAAGGAAAGGGTAATAGAAGGTCTGTTAGAAAAAATGGTTAGGGTAAAGTGATGTTCAATTGGATTGAACTTTTTGTTGAACCACTTCCTGCAAACCTTCTTTCAGATCTTTTTCTCTTATCTGGTAATCGTTCTTGATACTCATACACAGATCCAAATTTCTCGCTATCTCGTATATGTCTATATCTCCATTCGTTCTCTTCAATTCATGCAATATACCCCTTGCCTTCGCCACCTCGCAAGCCCTCATGATCTCACGATGACTCAGACCCTCCTGTGATGCGATCTTCCCTAGCCACTCCCAATCGATATCTCTGAAATCTTTAACTGGATATCCTTTTCCCAAACTGCCGAAGATGAACAATTTAGTTGCTACTTCCGAATCGGGCAATGGAAAGTTAAACGGTATGGACCTACTTTTTATCGCTCTGCCCACCACATCTATCTCATTAACGGTAAATATCCAAAGCAGGAATATACTCTTATGTTGATTCGACATATAATCTCCCGAAAGGTGGGAAAGAAGGATAGGTAATAGGTCTCTATAACCACAATCGTTGTTTTGGCCAAAAAAATCCTTTTTACTCCTCAATAGTATTTCAGCCTCTTCAACTCTTATAATCAGAGGTTTGGGTTGGCAGAATGTAGCCTGGCTGAAGCTTTCAGACAAAAATTCTTTGAAATTTGTTTCAGCCTCACCCACATACTTTGTTAAGATCTGGTCTAGATTAAGTGTTCTCATAGAAGTACCCAAAGTGTTGGCAAGCATTCTACAGGTTACGGATTTGCCGGTTCCTGGTGGACCCATGAAAGTATAGCTGAGGGGGGATAAGTCAGTTCTTTCTTTTTTTGATCGCACTATCCTGCTTATTATCGGTCTTATAAGGAGTTGTTTTAATCCTTCAGAAAAACCGACTAGGTTTTCCAGTGTGGCCTTATCATGGTGTGGTGGTCTGAAAATTGGCACGCTCTTTTCCTCAAGAAATATCTGCGTCGAATCTTTTAATGATTCTCTCATGATCATCAACTCCTTTTATCGTATGTATTTACCTCTTGTAAAAACCTCTCTTTTCTCAGATTCCTTTAGTACCATTGCACGTTCCAACTCTATACCGCAAGCCATCATCTGAGCTACTACTTTTACCGTTCTGAAACTGCCAAGTTTTTTCTCTTTTAATTGCCTGATATCCTCTTTTGATAGACCAAATTTCTTTCCAAATATATCGACAGACATATTTACCTTTTCTTCACTGGCTGTTCCCCTCCGTATAACCAAAGAACGGTTCAATATAGCCGGATCTATGTTTACTTCCGAGGCATTACTAGCCAGTATAGCTATACCTTGCTGTTCAATCACCGAGTCTAAGAGCAAATTCATACTTGTTACAGCTTCGAGTAGATGCATGTAACTATTGCGGGATTCCCGAGTACCGACTAGACTGTCAACTTCATCGATCAATAAGACAAATTCACTGCTAACCTTATTTTTCAATTCCTCGATCACCTCAGCAGTTTTACCGACGTATTTCTCCGTTAAACCAGGACCCGTGTGGTACTCTACATCCTTGTTCCAACTTTCGGCGGCCTTTTTTACAGCTCTTAAGATCTCCGTTTTAGATGTGGATGGTGGACCTATGAGGAAGACAACGGATGGTGCTGGAATCGTTTTATCATGTAACTTGTTGTCTAATATCTCAAGGATAAGTTCCTGTTTATTTCCGATCAGATCCCTGTTTATGAACTCGAATACACTACTCCCATCACCTATCGATGAGGATTTCTTCCCGTTAAACGCTCCTTCAACTAATTGTACTTCTGTGTTCTCTCCAGTTAATATAGCTTCAGATGGTTCGATATTCTTCAACGATAATTCGGTAGTATTCACCTTAAAATTCTCACCTATGTCCGGTAAAAAGCGGCCAGCCTTTAGTTCATCGATCAAACTTTCTTTAGACATTATTCCAGAGGTGACCTCAACCACTACCCTCTTTGCTACCTTACCCATCTATTTCCCCCCACAACGATAAAGTCCTTAGAACCTTCAGTAGGGATTCTTCGTCCTCGGATAAGATGAATACTTCTCCACTTTGGGGATTATAAGATATCAATCTTTGATTTAGCTTATCATCCGTGTCATCGGAGTAGATATAGATCCCTCTTGATTCCATGGGAAATTCTTCGATAAGATCTCCTCCTCGGTCCACCGACCTAGCGAAAACCACCTTCACTCCAAGCTCTTCTACCATGTCCTTAGAAAATCCCAATATCTCGGCATAACTTTGAAAACTGTCATCGTCTACCCAAAAGTCTCCCTCTACTATGGGTAATACTATCTTTACAGACGCACCGGTTATGTCAATGATCGATTGGATGATGGTACGATGTGCTTCTTTTATTAGCAGTCCCTGGAAAGTGAAGTATTCATCCCTCAAAACACTATACACTCGTTTCTTTTCTTCATCTATTTGATCGATCTCCTTTCTAATATTGATCAGTTCGATTTGACTGAGTGAATCATCTGTTATGTTCAGTTCCTCATATGATAAAGGAGATGTACCGGCTAAAGCCTTCTTGAACAATTTTTCGAGTGATGGTCCGAACCTTTCTTCTATCGTCCTTATGCAATCATCGCATGTACATCGTACACTTTGGGCCGAGGTGCCGATGGGTTTTAGTCCCCTATAATAATAGATCACGTTTTTGATATCAAAATTAGAGAGGAATGACAGTATATTTCTGATACTCGTGATGGATTTTTCACTCTGTAGTTTCGAAGGGCATAATTGTGGGTAATCATGATTTATTTTTGGTTCTCCTCCAAGGAAACTGGGGATCCCCTGTTTTACTAACATGTCGTCCTCGAAGATATCGAGGAGGTCCATAGCGATCGTTTCAACGGATTTAAGGACCGTTGCATCTCTTAGGTATAGCTCGGATTGAGGGCTGTATATCAGGTTGAGATTAGATATTTCTGCTTTTATTGTTTTACTGGGAAAATCCGAGTCAACTAAAGGGCCTACAAAAACATCTTTTATCAGCTGAAAAAACATCAGTATTAGAAAGATGCTTGTCCTAGTCGTGTTCAAGGTTGTATTTTTGCTTCTCATTTTATCGTTATACAATTAATTTTTTCTATATTAAAGCGCTTTTTTAATAACTTAACAATCCTTTCTAAAAAATTAGGGACTTTAAAACAGACTTGTTTTCAACTCTACAACCAAGAAGCGATTAAAACCTATAAAGTTTTGTTATAAAGATGCAGAACAATTTAGCAATTTATTACCCGAATAGATCACTGGGTTAAATCATATCCTCCCATCTAGTCCACCGTTTATCAGGCGCACTAGCATGTACACGATTCTAAATGGATCGTGGATAAAGATACATATACCTCGAGGGACATCCGAAGCCATGAGGTTCGACCCGGACTCATGGGAAGTGCTCCAAACATACGACAGTAGGAAAAACACCGTTCATAAGGTAAAATGTGGTGATGACCTCTTCATCGTCAAGCGGTTCAGTCCAGATCTCGTCCCTGGTCTCACTGTTGAAAGAGATATCCTTCGGACCTGTGAAAAGATGGGGATAGAGGTACCTGAGATCGTAGATTCCACAGATGACCTATTGATATTGGAGTACATCCCCGGGGATGACTGCAAGACTCTGTTCGACCGAGGGGATGTGGATGTACTGCGGAGTATCGCCGGATGGCTCGCTGATTTTCATGAAGCCTTTGATGATAGTAGTAGGAGGGGAGACTGCATACTCGCCAATTTTATCATGCATGATTCCCGGATATACGGCATAGATCTTGAGGAATCGTCACAGGGTAACTACCTCCGGGACGTGGGAGATATGTGCACATCCATACTTCGGATGAAACCGGCGTTCACCGATCAAAGGTTCTCCCAGATGCGCTCCTTCGTGGCATGGTACATTGATTTTGCCTCCAAGGGACCTTTAGATATAACGGATAGTGTTGTGGAGGCCATGGACCACTATTCAAGATACGGTGGTCAGCGTGAAGAGTTGAAAAGGTGGTCTGAAAAGATCAAAGAAGTCGGTTTAGAAGGTATATCTCCACGCTGAATATTATAAGAGATATCGTCAGTAAGGCATCCCACTTCGTGAACCTTACGGGATGCAGGAACGTTTTCTCCCTATACATACCGAATGCTCTACCCTCCATGGATGATGCCAACGTGTTCACCTTGGACATGGCCGAGTAAAGTAAAGGCATGGTGGTGTACCTGACAGAGCGTATCAGCCCCTTCAGATCCTTACCTACCTTAAGACCACGTATCCTCTGTGCCTGCTGAACGTTGGATAATTCGAACTGGAATATCGGTGCGAACCTCATGGCAAGTATGAGCAGGAAACTGAACCTATATGGTACCCCAACGTTGGCGAGTCCTGAAGATAGGTCTCTGGGAGAGGTGGTACCCACGAAGATCCACGACATAGAGATCAGAGAAAAGAACCTTCCGGAGATCAGGAAACCGTTCTCCACGGCGCCCTTGGTGATATCAAATAAACGCACATCTAAGAGGACGGCACCCTCCGGTACGAATATCACCTGAGCCAGGAATATGGCTACAACAAGTGCCAAAATACTCCTGCCGAATCTTCCTTTTATATCGTACATAACTTTGAACACCAGGAGTATGAGCACGAAGCAAAGTAACAACCAGACAGAATCGACCAAAAACACTATGACGGCACCCATGACCAGGGCCATCAGTTTGACCACAGGGTTAACACCTTTCATCATGTGATCCCCTCCAATCTTCCGGGATCTCCATCATAGGCCATCTTTCCTTCCTTCATGACCACGGCCCGGGTGCAGAACCGCTTTGCGAAATCCAATTCGTGTGTCACTATTATCAAGATTTTCCCACGTCTCCAGAACTCATCGAGTATGTCCGCTATCATCAGTGCGTTCTTATGATCTTGACCGGAAAATGGTTCGTCAACGATTATCAAGCTCGGATCGTGCAGGGAAGAAGAATAAGTATTCAACCTTCGTTTCTGTCCGAAACTCAGGTTGTGAGGATGAGTCCCTTTATCCAAACCTTCTTTCATGAACTTACGAAGTCTATCCTCACCCTTTTTGACACCTTTACCGAAGTTTTTTGGACCGAACAGCATCTCACTTTCCACAGTATTCTCAAATATCTGATGATTCGGGTTTTGAAACACGTATCCTAATTGTTTACCCAGTTCCCAAGGAGGTATTTTGTTGGACGGAGTCATATCCTTACCGAATATACGTATGGTTCCCTCCTGGATCTCTGATAACCCGGCGATATGTTTGATAAGCGTGGTCTTACCGCACCCGTTCCTCCCCATGAGTGCTATTATCTCGTTCTGTTCTATCTCCAAGTCTATGTCCTTCAGTATGTGGTTACCACCGACCCTGTAGTTCAGTCCATCTATCCTGAGTATCGGTTTTTTTCTTCTCTTAACGTTCCTCTCGTAGTCGGGATATGAGTAATCAGCCAATCTCTTCTTTACCTTTGATGGTGACCTATAAAAGTCATCTATAATCTTCTTTAAACGACCGCCCTCCAGCCTCAGAACACGGTCCACCTGGTCTTCCAACCCTCCGATCCTGTGTTCCGCCAGGATGATAGTTAGTTCTTCACTCTTTCGGCTCACGTTCTCTATGGCCTGAAGCACCTCGTCCATCGATACCGGATCCAAGTTCGCCGTGGGCTCATCCAGGATGAGTACCTTTGGGTTCAATACCAGCATGGAGGCTATGGCGATCTTCTGCTTTTCACCGCCGGATAACGTATGCAGTTCCCGGTGACGGAGCTCGCTGCAGTTCAGATCTTCTAGAGTGGTCTTTACCCGCTTATCTATCTTCCTTCGAGACAGCCTCCTGTTCTCCAACCCAAAAGCGATCTCGTCCTCCACTATCTCGGTGCAGAACTGAGTTTCTGGGTCTTGATGCACCATGCTTATCTCTCGGGCGAGTTCAAGCGTGTTGAGCTCACTGCGCCCGTTCAACCTTATGTTACCTTCGACCTCGGCCGGGATTATCTGCGGGATAAAGCCGCACAAACAGTTCATCAACGTAGATTTACCTGAAGCACTATCACCTGAAAGCCAGACGAATTCGCCTTTTTTTATGTTGAAAGATAAGTCCTTTATAGAATATTCATCTCTGCTCGGATACCTTACCGACAGATCTTCAACTTCGATGATATCATCATTCGATGCGGATCTCATGTACATCCCTCACCCAATAAGAACCATGGTGATCACCCGCCACTATCATGTATTCTACTTCATCATAAGATAAGATGATGGAGTCGTTTTCTAAGACCTCGTTCAAGTTGAAAACCGCATCGTATCCATCGGTTGCGATGACCCTCACTTTCGAAGCACCTTCCACGGGTTCCGCTTCCTGGATAATCGCTCGAAGAGGGATACCGGTATAGTTTTTTTCGGGCACATACGAGACCTCGCCTACCAATTCAGCGGATACCGTTATCTCTTGTTCTTCAAGATCGCCGTGAGTGAACACATATTCCCTTTCCACCTCACCGACCACGTTGACTTCCTCGGCACCTGGTGGTACGTACACGTTGTGGAGATAGTACACACCTCCCACGGTGAAGGCGGTCAGGAATATCACGGTCACCGCTATGCTGGCGTACCTTGTTGATCGCGGAACCTTCTCTTTCTTCAACGATCTATCGAGAAGACCACCCTGCTCCAGTGAATCCATCATCTGCAGGGTTACATAGCCACCGAATATCAAACCTGAGACGAAGGCGAGCATACTCAGCACCATTATCAAGATGATGGGTACGCCCGAGAAGAAAAACGCCTGGAAAACGAACACGTTAGATGCTGCTGAAACACCTCCGGCTATAGAGTATGGTATCAGAGCTCTATCCTCCTTTGTGGAGTCCTTGAACAGTATGGCATCCACCAATACACCTTGTACCAGGGATACCACGACTATCACTACTCCGTGGGTACCTCCAAGGAATAACTCGACCATCCCTTTGAGCAGTCCGGTTGCGGTACCCACACCTTTTTTCTTCGTTATACCAACCGCCAGTACGATCCAGATCACGTGTAATCCCGCCATGAACTGGCCTGCGCCGAAGGGCACTCCCACCATACGGTTGATAAGGTTTCCTAAGTATCCTATGTAAGTGGACAATCCGCCTCCTAAAGCGGAGAGCAGAGCTATCGTCACCAGGTCCTTGGTCGAAAAATGATAGTTATTATCCACCTTCCACCACCGTGATGTACTTTACGTATTTCACCCATCTCGCACCGGCGGATTCATACTCATCCCAACCCTGCCCTTCGTAAGATGTGTTCTCACAGTTCTTGTTTGTATAGTAACCGTCCTCAGGCATGAAGACCGCTCTGGGCCCGTCACTCCACTCATCTATGGTCTGATTATCATAAGTGAGAGCCAGTATGAACTCCCCTTGTTCGGATAGGAAGTAATCGTCAGGGTACACGTTCAGATACCCAAATTCCTGTGTATGACCGTCGATGGATCCCACAACAAGGATATCATCTTCATCCATACCGCCGACTTTCTCGATGAGAGTGCTGATCTTAACTCCGCTGTAGTAGGCTTCACCCCTTTGATTATCGAACTGGTTCTGGAAGGAAGATATATCGGATACACCCTCCTGCTGCATCAACTGCAGCAGCCTCTCGTAGGTGATGAATTCTTTTTCTCCATCTCTCTCCACAGTTATCTCATATATGTTCTGCTCCGGCGTATCGATGGGAACTTTCTCGAAGCTAAGACCGTTACTGTCCGCGGTTACATGGGTATAATGATGTACTCCGGCCACCAGCGATCCTCCGCCGCCACCGGTGATCAATCGCTGCATACCGTCTGATGAGTCTTCGTAAAATGCGTGTATATGGCCGGACATGAACACATCTATCTTACCCTCTGAAAGGTACTGTTCAAACATGGCATCGGACTCGGGATCAAGAGTATGATCGCCTCCGAAGGGGTCGAAGTATGGCGAATGTGTGACAATCACGTTCTGTTTATCCTCTAACACTTGTGTATCGATCCAGTCTATCTGGTCTTCAGTCAACGAAAGTTCAGAAGTATCCAAGAAAATGAAGTTATAGTCCGAGTAAACGAAGGAATACTCGGTGGGTGCTATCATCTCTTCATATATCTCCGTACCGTCGAACCTGTTATCGTGGTTTCCGATGGTGGTGTAAACCGGGAACCCAGCGTTTTCCATTACCTCCATCACAGCCTCATATTCATCTACCTGCGAGTGTGGAGTCAAGTCTCCGGTGTGCAGCAGAAACTCGATGTCCTCCATATCGTCAACTGCATCCTGGAATATGTGATTCATTCCCTGGGTATCACCTATCACGGCGAACTCGAACTCCGCCTTTTCAGGTGTATCTATGGTTATTGTCCTCTCCGTTTTATCAGGGATATCGATGTTTATAGACGTAGTATCCCTCTCATAATCATCTACACCCTCTACCACGGAATCGAGGTGGGAGTTCGTGACCTCCATGGTGCCCTGGAACCCCTGTACCACTATCTCCGTGTCCGGTGATATGGAGCGGATACGTATATGATCATCTGACTCATCTAGAACTATACCGCCCGACAGTTCAAGGGCGTAGTCCGGCTCCTCAGTACAGCCAATAGTGAACAGGGAGAGCGTTATCACGACGGCTATCAATAGAGTCAGGTTTTTTCCTTTCATGATTCCAGTCCTATCAGTTTGATCTCAACAACATTCCTCACACTCATCTCACCGGTCAGTTCCTCCCCTACCAATCGTAGGGGGCCATCGTTGTCCGATAATGGTTCACCATCGACCCTATCCGCTAGTATCATGGTATCGTTGAAAGCCACCTCTGATATATCGAATGTGTAGCTGTAACCGTCCTCTGCGATCACTTCCACGTCGTATCCATCCTCTACCAACGTTTCGTTCAGTGACCAGTGACTTCTAGTTTCCCCGTCATCTACGGCTGCGATCAGTATCCATAGAGGTATACCTTCGTATGTTCCATCTTCATGATCATAAGTTTCGGTATGTACTCCACAGCCGACCAAAGCTCCGTAGATCTCCGCGCTGTATTCTCTTAACAGAGTACCGTCAAGAGTGAGTGACCAATCTGGGATCTCGCTTTCATCGGGGAGCTCTGTGAGTTCTATCTTCACAATATTTCTAACCCTCTGGCTTCCAGTGAGACCGTCTCCGACTATCCTCAGGGGAGCATCACTTTCAGGTAACGGCTCTCCGTTCAATTCGTTGGCGATTATGATCTTATCGTTCCTTGCAACTAGATGGGATGGTATGTTTGCCGAAAATCCATCTTCCGCAATGACAGTAACATTATAACCAAGTTCTGAAAGGATCGTATTATACATGTAATGCCCGTCCGGAGGATTTGCGCCATCCACAGCAGCTACTATCTCCCATAGTGGAACTCCTGCATAGACATCACCATCTACTTCGTACTCCGCTCTGTGGTAGTGACAACTAGCCGCGCTTTCAAAATACTGTTTACTCATATGGACTGATTCCGAACCCTTTACTAACTCCAGGGTCCAATCTACTTGCGCTGGTAAAACCCGTATGTATCTAACCTCTCTGGCCCATAGACCTGCTGAACTGAGAAGGCCTTCATCGTTTAAAAATGCTATACGGGGTCCTCTTTCCCAATCCGGGACCGCTATACCGTCTTCTTCGAAGGCGAGTACCGCGTGGAAATCGGGCTCTATGTCTGTTTCTTGATAATCGTCATCTAGCACTGTTATGTTGCCCTCTACCTGTGCTCTGGAGTAAGTCATGGTGTAGCCGTCCCTTGCTTCCACCTGAAGCGTGTATTCCTGCCCACTGTATATATTGGAAACCAGGTCAGTAAGATAAACTCCCCGGTAGGTGTTGGGTCCACTGATACTCTTTGTAGATCTTATCCTCTTACCTTCTCCCTCTATGGACCCCATGTTCCTCAATTCTTCGAAGGAATAATCATGTTCAGTGGTCCCTTCGAGAGTGATCCCGACCTCTGTGTCGGTGTAGTAATCCTCTATGATCTCTATCTCATGTACGTTCCTCACCCACAAAGAACCTGCCGAGGTTTGGGTATCGAACTCTGCATCCAGGGATCTTGTCATCTTTAAATCGGCATTGCTGAATTCACCGTCATCAGGCATGACGACTATCATGGGTCCTGACTCCCAATCCGGAACCTCCGTGCCATCCATGGAGTAAGCGACTATTATATCACCCTGTATCTCCCTATTGGTTTCGGAGGGGAATATTTGACGGTAAGAAAAACGCTGTGAGTATCCATCGGTTGCTGTGATCTCTAACAGATCGTTTTCATCCATCTCAGGGACCAGTGTGCTTAAAGGCACACCGTCGTACAGGGCCTTTTCTTTCCAGTTATCGTATATATTTTGAAAGGACGATTCACCGGAAACCGTGTCCATATCCTTGAGATCCTCCAGTTCATAGGCTTCTCCCTGAACTACTATCAAAGCGTCATCGATGTCATCCTCATCTTCTACACAACCTGTAAGAACTACGCTTAACAGAAGTATCGTAACAAGAACTAAAGATACATATTTTATTCGACCGTCTTTCTTCATGTTATTTCCTCGTTATGCTTTA
>PWKY01000018.1 GCA_003560595.1 Thermoplasmata archaeon
CAAGTTCTTCAGCTTTTTTCATGGCATCTTCATCCTTTCTCAAGAGATCGATGAAGAAACACGTGTCCAAGCACTTCATTCTGCTCGTTCCTGTATATCAGATGTAAATTTCTTGCGAATATTTTCGATATTCATCTCGATCTTTTCCACCTCTTTCTCATCTACCTTGTCCCAGGAATTGACTGCATCCATCAGCCTACCCTTCTTTTTGACCAACCTTTCCAGTGTATCTGAAAAACTCTCACCATGGAGTTTCTTTTTAGATATCATTTCGTAGACTTCCTCTTTTACTGTTATAGTTCGGGATGTCATTAGTTTAAGTATATCTGTTTCGCATCTATAAAACGTTTTCTAAACCTATTCAAGAGAGTTTCATCGCGATAAACAATTTAAATCTGTTCTTCCAAAACATCCTCTGCTCTCTCCGCCCACCAGACCATGCCGAGCTCCTTGAAGTTGTTCAAAGCCGCTTTCATATGCCCCTCGGCCCTTTCCGACTGCCCTCTTTTACGAAAGAGTAATGCAAACTCGTACAGAACCCGGGTGAATTCCATACTGTTATCCGCATCGTCCAACAACTCCCGGGCTTTACGGAATTCTTTCTCCGCACCATCTAATTCACCGATTTCCCGAAGGACCATACCCTGTACGCGCCTAGCGATGCCTTCTTCACCGGAAGCACCGAGTTCCTGCGAACTATTGATGATCTGTTTACCGTGTTCCAAAGCCAGCTCGATATCTCCGCCCGCCAGGAATATCTCGTTCAACGAACATCGGATATGTAGTGTGAACTGTTCGTCGCCCACGTCTTCACTGATCCGCAGGCTGCGTTTATGACATTCTAGGGCTTTATCATACGCTTCTTGATAGTAGTATATAGTACCGAGATTGTTCAATGTGGTAGCCACACCTAATTTATCGCCTACCTTTTCCAGTATCTCAAGACTACCGTTGTAGCATTCTAAAGCACTGGGGAAGTCTCCTTTATTCTTGTATATGGCTCCGATATTGTTCAGCGATATCGCCACACCACGTTTGTCCTCGATCCGCTCTTTGATATCCAAACTCTTCATGTGGTACTCCAAGGCTCTGTCAAAATCCGACTGGTAATAATAGATTATACCTATGTTGTTCAGTGATGTACTTAGCCCCTTGAGATCTTCCGTTTTCTCCCACTTCTCCACGGCCTTGTTCATATTTTCCAGGGCATCCTCCATACACCCCATCCTGAAATCAGCAGCTCCCAGATCATGAAGTGCTTGTGCTATCTTACTGTTGTCCCCGATACTTTCGGCTGTCCTGAGTTCTTCCAAAAATACCTGCCTGGCATCTTTGTGATCACCGTTTCTTAAAAGGACCCATCCCTTGGTTTTGAGTAAACTACATATCTTATTCGAATTTAGCTTCATTCCATAATCTACAGACTCTACGGCCTTTTCATAATCACCTATATTGGCATACAGCTCAGATATATTTCCGTAGAGTTCGGCTTTATTTATATCATCGTTCTCTTCTTCAAGGACCTTTTGATAATGCTCCAAAGCTGCCTCGTAATCACCCTTTAATGTACATATCTCTCCAAGCTTTTTATGGACATGTAAGATCTCTTCCTCTCTAGATCCAGGTAGCAGTTCCAAAGCATTTGAGAAGAACCGTTCCGCCTCTTCGTTGGCGTATCGTTCCTGGGCTGAATGACCGGCTTCGATCAAATAACCTATCACTCTTTCATCTTTCGCCTTGTAGAAATGATGAATCATCAGACCCATAACCTGGTTTTCCCCTGACTCGTACTGTTCTTCATAGTACTCCCCGATCATACGATGATATTCTTCTCGGAGTTCCCGATTCAAACCGTTGTATAGGGATTCCCTTACCTTATTGTGGTCGAACCTGTATCCCTCTTCACTCGATGCGATCAGTCCATGGGCATCCTCCAATCCCGAGAGTTCGGTCAGAAGCTCCCTTCTATCGTATCCCAAAGCCTTTTCGATCATGGAGCTATCGAATTCTATACCCATAACACTGGCAAAATCTAGTATCTTTTTTTGATGTTCTCCCAATCGGTCTAACCTCATATCCACGAGATCGTAGATCCTGGACGGTATCTCGATCTGATCAAGGGATGTTTTCAGAGTCCAAACATCTCCTTTTTTCACCATCTGCTCGTCCTCGATCATGTGCCTGATAAATTCAAGTAGATAATAGGGATTACCTTCATTTTCGTTGTACACCATGTCATAGAATTCAACCGGGAGTTCCACCTCTCCAAGAGTATCTTGCAGCATCGCTATCGATGTGACTTTGTCCAATCTGTTAAGCTCAACTTCAACTAGAATATCTTCGCGGTTCATATTTCGGAGTGTAGTTTTCAATTGATGGACGCTACCGTCCCATCTTTGAAGAAGCTCTTCCGGTCGATAAGCCCCCATTAGAAGTATGGGATCGTTCCTTATATTTCTGGCTAAGTAGTGAATTAACGACAGCGTAGACGGGTCGGCCCATTGTAGATCATCTATGAATAGAATAACTGGAGTATCCGCAGCCTCCCTGCGAAGCCCCAACAGAACGTTATCGAAGAGATTCTCACGTTTTAACTTGGAATCGTCAACGAGATATCTTCCTTCGTATTTACCTGAATCTATGAACCATGATATCTTTTTGGTAAGTTCTGAGTCTTCGTAATATCTTTGGTTGAGATTTTCTACGTTTCCGTAGATATCATGTAAAACCTCCTGCATATCGTCTATCAAAAACTCGTTCTCCTCACCTTCGATAACAAGAACAAGAGAAACTTCACCTTCGGTTTCCATGAGTATGTTGTATCCCTTGTAACCGATCCCGCTTACCCCACCTTTCTCACCTTCTCCCATCATGCTCAGCGAATCGGATACGAAGTTAGCAACACCCTTCAGCATACTGGCAAATATATCCGGGTCCAAATCGGTTTGGCTTCTCTCGGCTTTAGCCATCAAAAGACCTCCGCTGTCCATGAGATATGTAGATAGTACTTTTGGGGGTGGTACCTCGGCTATCAAATGATATAGATCCGAAGAACGAAAAGCATCTTTAACTGCAGATAATGGTTCCAAACTCTCTGACATACATCTGCTCTCTATTATCTCCATCCCCAGAGATAAAGCTTTACGGATCAATTCCTTAGCTAGTTTGGTTTTACCCACTCCTACTTCCCCGGATATGAAAACCGTGTTGCCATGGCCATCTCTACAATCGTCAAGTAAGGACTCCAAAACATTCATCTCTTCGTCTCGACCGACGAGTCCGGGTTCAAGGTTATAATGTTCCATACTTTACGCGACCATGATAGTGTGGGCGATAATTAAAGTTGCGGAACGATCAATCCTCTTCCTCGATCCTTCTCTTTTCCTTATCCGAAAGATTTTTCCATTCCCTGGCAACCTTTGAAGAATCCCGCAGTGCCAACAGTACACCGCCGCAGTTCACACACGCCATGGTCACAACCGGTTCGTCCATCTTGAACATGGAGCCCCAAGGCTTCTGCCAGTATACATGGCTCATGCCCTGAAGTATGTTTCTCCGACTCTTGAGCATTTTCCCCCCGCAATACGGACACTCTACCTTTTTGATATTCCCGCTAACCATTCTCTTCTCCTCCGCCTCATCACCTTTGGGCATGGTAGTGCATAGCTAAGGTAGTATAAATATCTTCATTTAGGCAATGGTACTCGAAACAGTATACTGGTTTTCATATTTCTTAACAAACATAGTTGTGTTTTACACGCCTCGCTGATTGCCGTCGGCATCGTATTCGTAATCACTATCGCCCATGCTAAGCAGGCGATTCTCATCATCATGGTTGCTCGTCAAGTTTGATATCACCTCTTGGTTGTGGTAGTATGTTCTTTCGACTATATTACCTCTTCGGTCGTATGTATTGTACGTTTATCTAGCTACGGGAATATCATCCAGTATATCAACGCTATGCATAAGTATGCAAAGCCGGTTCCGCAGATGATTATTCTCAGATCTAAATTACTTTCATCGACCTTCGAATTGTGTGATGCATCATCCTCTTCTTTTGGAATTTCTATGAATATCGGTGCCGGGCTTTTACCACTTACACCGACGTGTGCATATCTGCTGCATCCAAAACCCCAGCTACCACCGGTGAGATAATAACCGGCGACCATCACTATCACACCGACTAGGAACAGTACAAATGGGTCCAGTAAAACAAGAAGTATACCCACAAGGACAGCCAGGATTAAGATCATAAGCGCTTTCATGTGTGCGGATCACCTTCCTTTTTCCGTTGGTAATATAAAACAACAACCATGCATATAACAAAATATGTGCTAATGGTTAAAAAAGGTATTCTTCGAGTTTCAACCTCTTCGCCTATTGCATATAAGACTCCATCCTTAGTTAGAACGTATATTGATCCATCGACATCTATAGCAGGAGAGGTAATATCGTTATTAATTTCGCTTTTCCAGACGATCTCCCTCGTGATAGTATTTATAGCATAAACAGATTTATCGGCACCTATGACAACATATCCATCACCCGACAAAGCTGGAGTCGATACGTTTTTCATCTCAATATTCCAAAGCTCTTCACCTTCGGATGAGAGTACCACAAGGCCGTTTTCTGTACCCACAAATAGATTACCATCGATATCAACGGAAGGGGAGTGATATGTGATTTGTTCGATTTGGGTTTTCCATATTATATCGCCCTTATTATTCAATGAGTAAATATGATTTTGAAAACCCACATATATCGATCCATCAGAAGCGATTATGGGATGTGTAGAAAAATATGTGATGGTCTCATCATGTTTCTCTGGTGTGAATTCGAATTTAATAGTTCCATTAGTCGGATAGAAAGCATATGTAGAACCAGTATAATGAGTTCCATAAGTGGAACTGGTAGAAGAATAAATTAATCCATCTTTACCCAGAGCAGGGAAACTGGGGGGTTGTGGATGAAAATATATATTCCATTGTTTGGCTCCGTTAGATTTATCAAAGGAAAATAGTTCACCCCTAATAGGTGAAACAATATACACATAACCATCATATATCACAGGCGGTGATGATAGAGGGGTGTAATTAGGTTCTTGAAACCCCCATATTTCCTCACCTTCAGGGGATATGGAATACATCTCTCCAAGATGGGTTCCGAAGTATATGTGATTATTTTCATCTATCGTAGGGTACCCTGAGATGCCATCTGTTTTAAAAATCCAGTTCAAGATACCTTCCTTATTGATGGAATATAAACCGTCCTGGGCACCAAAATATACGTTACCCTCTGAATCTATCACAGGGGATGAATATACCCTATCTCCTACATCATACATCCATGTTATTTTTCCATCATTACCAGCGATTTGTATGTCTGTATATCCTGTCTGTTGATAATCTTTTGAAAATGCTGGCCATGGAGATTCTGTTATACTGCCGCTACTAACAATATCCTGCGGAATCGAGGCTACCATAAACAACATACAGATAATAACTATCAAGTATTGTTTTTTCATCTTATCATCCTTTGTTTATCATATTTTTACATTGGAGTCGCACCATGGAACATCCCTGTTATAAAATCCAATCTAAAAGTTGGTAGATGTAGACCGGCAAGTATTATCTCCTGTTGCCAAGTCCATTGAGCCAATCCGGACCACCATAAATCTAAACCATAATAGATCTCCCACTTATCTTGTATCTGTCGAAGCCGTGAAAGATAGATATCATAATAGATTGCTAATAGTTCAGAATAATCTTTTTTTTCATAACGCCAGGGACCACCATCTATCAGAGGCGGTGAAGGCCATTGCTGTCTCCCGCTCGGGTCTCTATGATTCACCGGATCCCCACGTACATACCCGTACATGTTAGGCCCGTCGACCATGCCCAGCGGATCCTGGCTAAGGAACCTTCCCTGAGATGGTGAGTACATCCGTGCTCGGTAGTAGTACTGGCCGGTCTCTTCGTCGTAACGGCGTCCTGTATACTGATAAGAATTGAACACTCCTTCTATTTTGAGTATGGACTCTCCAAAGGGTGTATACCGATACTGGTTGACCACGTTCTCGTCTCCGTCGATAAGCTCGGTAACTGAGC